>DATABW010000413.1:0-3587 GCA_036259375.1 Woeseiaceae bacterium | reverse complement strand
GGCACCTTGAGCCCGAGCCCGAGCAGGTACTGGCGCAGATCATCGAAGCGGTCCGGATCCGGCTTCGCGTGCACACGATAGAGTCCGGGGATCCGGTGCTTCCTCAGGAATTTTGCCGCCTCCACGTTGGCGGCGATCATGCATTCCTCGATGAGCCGGTGCGCATCGTTCCGCGCCACCGTGACGATGCGCTCGACTTCGCCGCCGGGGTTGAGCTCGATGCGCGTCTGCGGGATGTCGAGTTCGATCGCCCCGCGGCGGTTGCGCGCAGACGCCAGCGCCTTGTACAGGCCGTGCAGGTCGGAGAGCGGCCGCTGGAGGGATTTCGCAACGCGGCCGCTTCCCGTCAGGAAGTCGTTCACCTCGCCGTAGGTCAGCCGCGCGGCCGAGCGCATCAGCCCTTCCAGGAATTTCGACCGCGTGACGCGCCCCTCCGAATCGACCCGCATCTCGCATACCATGCAAAGGCGATCGACTTCCGGGCTGAGCGAGTAGAGGCCGTTCGACAGCACTTCCGGCAGCATCGGCACCACGCGATCCGGGAAATACACTGAAGTACCGCGCCGTATCGCTTCCTTGTCGATCTCGCTTCCAGGCTGAACGTAATGCCCCACGTCGGCAATGGCGACCAGCAGCCGCCAGCCTCCGCCGGCCGGTTCGCAGTACACCGCGTCATCGAAATCCCGCGCGTCCGCGCCGTCGATGGTCACGAGCGGCAAGTCGCGGAGGTCGATCCGCCCCTGCTTGTCGGCGTCCGTCACGTCTTTCCTGAACCCGCGGGCGCGGCGCTCGACGTCGGGCGGCCAGGTATTCGGAATGGCATAGGCGTGAATGGCGATGTCAGTCGCGATCCCCTTCTGCTCCGGCGCCCCGATGACGCGCACGACACGGCCGGTAGGCTGCTGGACATCGGTTGGATAATCGAGGATCTCCGCGACGACGATCTGCCCGGGCTTCGCGGACCCCGATTCGCCCTCGGGAATGAGCACCCGGTGCGAAATTTTGGGGTTGTCGGGGATGACAATGCCGATCCCGCGTTCGCGAATGAACTGCCCGGCGATCTCCTGGATATCACGCTCCAGGATTTCGACCACGCGAGCCTCCGGCTTGCCGCGGCGGTCACGGCCGGCGATCTTGATCGCCACCCGGTCGCCGTCCAGGAGCGAGCGCATCTCGCGGGGCGAGAGCCACGCGTCGTCGCCGCCGTCGTCCCGGAGCACGAAGCCGAAGCCGTCGCGGTGCCCGAGCACTGTCCCGGTGATCAGCTCGAGCTTCTTAGTGAGGCAGTATTCCCCGCGGCGGTTCTCGATCACCTGGCCGGCGCGGACCATGCGATTCAGTGTATCGGTGAGCGATGAGCGCAGGCGAGCGCCTTCGAGGCCGAACGCCTGCATGATTTCCTCGAGCAGCATCGGCTGCCCGGCGTCCTGCAGGCGTTCCAGGATTTCGGCGCGTCCGGGGACCGGGTGCCGGTATTGGCCGGATCTGCCGGCTGATTTCGTTCGTTTGATCAACAGTTCTCGCTTGGATTTTCGATTTGGCCGGGAGTCGCCCGGGCCGATTGACAGGTCGTGGCGGCTTTCTGTACAGTCCGCCACCCGCAAAGGCCGCACTATACGCGGTCTTGACCCTGCCGAGGTGGCGGAATTGGTAGACGCGCTGGCTTCAGGTGCCAGTGGGGGAAACCCCGTGAAGGTTCAAGTCCTTTCCTCGGCACCACCACCCTGGCGCCTTCCGTTCGCCCGTCCGCCGCACGGCGTGCCCTTCGGAACGAAAATTGCATTGGATTCCCCGTCCGCAATCCGCGATGGAGGAATGAACCATGCACGTACAGGAAATGATCCGCACGCATCCGCACGTACAGGGCAACCTGAACGAAACCCTGGTCCGCTGCGTTGACGAATGCTACGACTGCGCCCAGGTTTGCACGTCCTGCGCCGACGCCTGCCTTGGGGAAAAAGCGAACGAGGCCTTGAAGCAGTGCATTCGGCTGAACCTCGACTGCGCAGACGTTTGTGCCGCCACGGGGGCGATCGCGACGCGCCGCACCGGCTCCAACGAGTTGCTCATCCAGAACCTTCTCGAGAGTTGCGCCCTCGCATGCCGTCTGTGCGCCGAGGAATGCGAACGCCATGCCGGGGAGCACGAGCACTGCCGCATCTGCGCGGATGCCTGCAAGCGCTGCGAGCAGGCGTGCCACGACGCGAGACAGACCTTCTGACGGGAACGCGTCAGAGAAAGCTGTAGATCACGAGCCCCGCGACACCCACGGTTATCGCCAGCGCAACGAGTGCGACCAGGCCGTCATGAGCGATCACGGCGAGGCCGAACGCCGTCAGGGCGAGCCCTGCCGTGGTCGCCGCAAACGGCACGATCTCGAGCGGCGGCATCGTCGCCGCGATGATCACCACCAGGACGGCGATTGCGTGGATACCCGCGTCGTGGGTCAGGAACTCCAGGCGTTGCTTCAGCAGGCCATCGGTAAATCGTGCCGGCTTTCTGAGCCACGCAACCGTCTTGCAGAACCGGTCGTGCGAAATCTTCCGTTTCTGCACCCACTGCGGCAGCCAGAAGTGGGACCGTCCCATGAGGAACTGCACGGCCACGGCCGTCACGATGACCGCAACGGTCGTCGGCATTCCGGGCACGCCGGAGAGCGGCGACACCGCGATGAGGCCGGCCAGCAACAGCACCGGGCCGAACGAGCGCCGGCCGACTGCTTCGACGAGCCGGCCGATCTGCACGTTGCCGTCTTCCTCCCGGGCATCGGCGAGCCGGTCCAGCACCTGCTCCAGTCGCGCCGGCGGCTCGTCGGCGTGCTGTCTCCGCGCATTGCTCATGGAATGTGACGCAGCTCTACAGCCAGTCCCGGCGCTTGAAATACCAGTAGGGCAGGATCGCCGAGGCCACCATCAGCCCCAGCGCGAACGGATACCCGAACAGCCATTCGAGTTCCGGCATGTGCTCATAGTTCATGCCGTAGATGGACGCGATCAGCGTAGGCGGCAGGAAAACGACGGCGGCGACTGAAAAAATCTTGATGGTGGCGTTCTGCTCGATGTTGATCATTCCGAGCGTCGCATCGAGCAAAAAAGTGATTTTCTGCGACAGGAAGTCGGCGTGATCCGTCAGCGAACCCGCATCGCGCGTCAGCGTCTTCAGGCGCGACCGCACGTCGCGCGCGCTCTTCCTTTCCGTCGTGAACTGCGTGAGGAACCCGAATACCCGTTGCAGCGACGCGAGGCTGTCGCGTACGTTAGACGTCAGGTCGCCCTTGAGCCCGATATCCTGCAGCACCTTCTGGTAATCGCGGCTCCTGGATTTTGCGCCGTCGGGACGCTGGAATATGTCGTGCGAAATGTGGTCGATGTCACGTCCTGCCCGCTCCAGGACGTCGGCGAGCCTGTCAATGATCACCTCCAGCAGCGCCATCAGTACCGATTCGGCGCTATCGCAGCCCATCGAATTCTTCTCGGCGCGTAGCGGAAACGTGCGAAACGCCTGCGGCTCGTGATAGCGCACTGTGACCAGCGCATCGCTCGCAATGACAAACGTGACGGGAGCCATCTACGGCAGGTCCGTATCCG
>DATABW010000412.1:0-9165 GCA_036259375.1 Woeseiaceae bacterium | reverse complement strand
GCAAGACCGGCGGAGCCGATGGCATACCCTTTAGTAACGGCCTTGGTCGTGTTGCCGACTGCGTCCAGCTGGTCGGTGATGTTGCGGACGTCCGGGGGCAGCTCGGACATTTCCGCGATGCCGCCGGCGTTATCGGTGATCGGACCGAACGCGTCCAGCGCGACCACGACCCCGGTCATCGACAGCATGGTCGTGGCGGCGATCGCGATGTTATAGAGCCCCTCGAGTGAGTTGCCTTCGGGCGCGAGCGCGAATGCACCCCAGATGCTCAGGCACACAGCCAGCACGGGCAGGGCGGTTGCCTTCATGGAAATGCCGAGGCCGGCAATGATGTTGGTCGCATGCCCGGTTGCGGACGCATTGGCAATGGTCCTCACGGGCTTGTACTCGGTGCCCGTGTAGTACTCGGTGATGACGACCATGGCCGCGGTCAGTGCGAGGCCGATCAGCGCGGACCCATAAATTCCGCCGACGTTCCCGGTTTCTCCCATCATGAGATCGGTAAGGAACCAGAACGCGATCGCGGCCAGCACGCCGGCTACGATCATGCCCTTGTACAGGGCGCCCATGATCTTGCCTTCCTTGGTGCTCACGAAAAACGTGCCGATGATGGAAGCGACGATGGACACGGCGCCGAGGACGAGCGGATAGATGATGGCGGAGGTGCCGAAGCTCGTGGCCAGCAGGCTGCCGAGCAGCATGGTGGCGATGATGGTGACGGCGTAGGTTTCGAACAGGTCGGCCGCCATTCCCGCGCAGTCGCCTACGTTGTCCCCGACGTTGTCGGCGATTACGCCGGGATTGCGCGGATCGTCCTCGGGAATACCGGCTTCGACCTTGCCGACGAGGTCGGCGCCGACGTCGGCGCCCTTGGTGAAGATACCGCCACCGAGACGGGCGAAAATCGAGATCAGCGAACCGCCGAAGGCAAGCCCTACCAGCGCGTGGATCGTATCGTCCACGGTGACGCCCGCGCCGCGCAGGATCGTGTAGTAGCCGGCGACCCCGAGCAGCCCGAGGCCTACGACCAGCATGCCGGTGATCGCGCCGCCGCGGAAAGCGACGTTCAACGCGGGGTTGAGCCCCCGCGTCGCGGCTTCGGCAGTGCGCACGTTGGCGCGTACGGAGACGAACATGCCGATGTAGCCGGCGAGCCCGGAAAATGCCGCGCCGATGGCGAAGCCGATCGCCGTGGTCCAGCTCAGGGCGAAGCCGAGGATGATGAACAGCACGATGCCGACGATGCCGATGGTCGAGTACTGGCGATTCATGTAGGCGCCGGCACCCTCCTGGATGGCGCGGGCAATGCCTTGCATACGCTCGTTACCGGCCGGCTGTTTCAGTATCCATTGCACGGAGATCGCGCCGTACAGGATGGCAAGTATGCCTGCGCCTATGGATAGCCACAGTGCAACCTCATTGGTCATCGGTCTTTCTCCTGATCAAACAAATGCCCCGGTGCAGCGAAACGCCCGGGGCAGAGAGGCCGGCCTCGCCGGGGGAAACCGGCGGGCCGTGTTTAATTATTTGCAGCCGGCAGTTTTTGCGGCGCGTGTCACGCCGGTGCTATTCGAGGGAGCGCCGCCGCGGCAGGGCGCGCATCATATCACAAAATCCGTGCCGAGCTTCCTCGGCACGGGGGCGTTCCGCAGCGTGACGTAATCCGGCAAGCCCCTGATATAAGGCGGGTAATCCTCGCCCTTGACCAGCGGCTCGAGGTACCGCCTCGCGGCCTCGGTAATCCCGAAGCCATCACGGCTGATAAAGCGCCGGGGCAGTTTTTTCTCCTTGTTGGCGACCCGCGCCAGCGGCGCTTCATCGATGCGCCAGCGGTACGGCCGGTCCGATACGCGCTTGATCACCGGCATCACCGCAGTCCGCCCTGCGAGCGCCATGCGCACGGCCGCGGCGCCGACGTCATAAGCCTGCTTCACGTCCGTTGCCGAGGCGATGTGACGCGCGGAGCGCTGCAGGTAGTCGGCGACGGCGTAGTGGTGCTTGTAGCCGAGTTCCGAACGCACCATGCCCGCAACCACCGGTGCCACGCCGCCGAGCTGGGCGTGCCCGAAGGCGTCGGTCGTACCGGCTTCCGCGAGGAAACGGCCGTCCGGGTAGCGCGTTCCTTCACTCACGACCACGACGCAATAGTCGTAGTCCTCCACCGACTGCTTGACGCGTTTCAGGAACGCCGCCTTGTCGAACGGCACCTCCGGAAACAGGATGACGTGCGGCGGGTCTTCTGGCCGCTCGCCGGCCAGCCCGCCCGCGGCCGCAATCCAGCCTGCATGCCGCCCCATCACCTCGAGCACGAACACCTTGGTAGAGGTCTTCGCCATCGATAGTACGTCCAGCGCCGCCTCCCGGGTGGAGACCGCCACGTACTTCGCGACGGAGCCGAAGCCGGGGCAGTTGTCGGTCACCGGCAGGTCATTGTCGACCGTCTTCGGGATGCCGAGGCAGGTCACGGGGAAATCGAGCTTCTTGCTGATGAGGGACACCTTGTGCGCTGTGTCCATCGAGTCGTTGCCGCCGTTGTAGAAGAAGTAGCCGATGTCGTGTGCCCTGAAGACGTCGATCAGGCGTTCGTACTGGGCGCGGTTCTCGTCGATGCCTTTGAGCTTGTAGCGTGCCGAGCCGAATGCCCCGCCCGGAGTGTGCTTGAGGGCCGCGATTGCCCGTGCCGTTTCCTTGCCGGTGTCGATCATGTCCTCGGTCAGCGCACCAATAATGCCGTGCCGGCCCGCGTAGACGTTACCGATTCGGTTCTTGTTCTTGCGTGCGGTTTCGATTACCCCGCAGGCGGTGGCGTTGATGACGGCGGTGACGCCGCCGGACTGGGCATAGAAAGCATTCATCTTTTTCGGCATGGATCTCCGCCTCGTGATGTCGCCCGTCTGCGGGCAACAGCGATGAAGGATTGAGGTGACCGGGAAGCATAACCGAATCCCCGCGGCGCTTCATGGCACGGTTTGACCTGCTTCGCGATAGCCGGTAGCGTATCCGGCCCTCCGCGGATCACGCCGCTGAACTAAAGAGAGAACGCGATGCGCATAGTGCTGCTGGGAGCGCCGGGTTCGGGCAAGGGCACGCAGGCGAAGAAGCTCATGGCGGAAAACCAGATTCCGCAGGTTTCCACGGGCGACATGCTGCGTGCGGCCATCGAGAGCGGCTCCGAGCTCGGCCGGCAGGCGAAGTCGATCGTCGATTCGGGGCAGCTCGTGTCCGACGACGTCATGCTCGGCATCATCAGCGAGCGGCTGGACCGGCCGGATGCGGCCGGCGGTTTCATCCTGGACGGATTTCCGAGGACCGAGAAGCAAGCACAGGATCTCGAGGACCTGCTGGAGCAGAGGGGCGAACCGCTGGATGCGGCCATCCTGATGGACATCGACTTCGACGTTCTGACGAAACGCCTGACGGGCCGCCGCACTTGCTCGACGACGGGCAAAGTGCTGAACATCCATTTTTCGCCGCCGGAGGAGCTGGAGGCGTGCCGGCGTTCGGGCGGTGAACTGGTGCAGCGTGAGGACGACCACGAAGAGACGATCGGCAGGCGGCTCGACGTGTACCGCTCCCAGACCGAGCCGGTGATCGGGTTTTACCGCTCGCGCGGCAAGCTGAGGACCATCGACGCAGAAGGTTCGGTCGAGGAAGTCCATGCCCGGCTGCAGGAGGCGCTCGCCCGGTAGCAGCCGGCCGCAAGGCGATGGGCGTCAGGCACGGATTCCCCCTCTCAGGTGGGTGCCTACAGCAGGCCCAGAAGCTCCTGGCCGATGACTTCCCGCCGCCAACCCCTGAAGACGCGCAGGTCGCGCGCTCCCGTCAGCGCCTCCGACAATTCCTTCCGCGGTGCCAGCACTTCGGGCACGATCTCCAGCCGCGCGGCCGCAGCGGCCACGCGCCCCTGCATCTCCTTCAATACCGCTTTGGCGGCCTCGTCCGGCCGGGCGGGGGGCTCGTAATCGTCGGTGCCGGTCCTTGCGGCTGCAACGAGCGCGGCAAGTTCGTTACCCGAACGTTTGACGATCTTCGGCGGCAATCCAGGAATCCGCGACAGGTCGGCGGCGTTTGCCGGATTGGCCATGGCGAGATCCAGGAGCGCCGCGTCTTTCAGAATCCACTGCCGGGGTCGATCGAGCCGCAGCGCCTCGCGTTCGCGCCAGGCCGCTAACGCCTCGGCCGCTCGCCGGGCGCGGCCGCGGAGATTCCGTGCGCCTTTCAGGCGGTCGATAGCGGCCGCCGGGTCAGCCCCGTACAGCGCATTGTCGAGCAGGTCCATGGAATCCTGCCGGGCCCATTCCAACCGGCCGCGCTTCGACAGCCGCTCGCTCAGCACCTCGCAGGCCGGCAGCAAATGCTCCACGTCCTCTGCGGCGTATTCCAGGAACTCCCTCGGCAGGGGCCGGCGGCGCCAGTCTGCGCGCGTATGCGACTTGGCCAGCACGACGCCGAACAGCTCCGCGACCATCGCGGCGTAACCGAGCTGGGGCGCATACCCCAGCAGCGCAGCGGCAACCTGCGTATCGAATATCTCGCGCGGCAGCAACCCGGCCGTGAGGTAGAGCACCTCCATGTCCTGGCGGGCGGAGTGGACCACCCACCGACGATCCGCCAGCGTCTGCCAGAAACCGGCAACGTCGATTTCCGTTTCCGACAATCCCAGCGGGTCCGCGCAGAAGATTCTGTCCGGAGTCGCGAGCTGCAGGAGGCACAGCTCGGGATAGAAGGTCGTCTCCCGCATGAACTCGGTGTCGACACCAAGCAGCTTCTCCGCCGCAATACGCTCGGATAGGCGGTCGAAGGATTGCGGCGCTATGTATTCGAACTCAGGCATCTAGGGGAGGCGTACACAAGTTTCGGTAGCGATGAGGATCATGCGATTATTGCGGCTGTCGATCCGTATTGTGACAGAACCCTGTTTCTCCTTCTTCGAACTTTCCTCGATATCATCGCGCTCAAAAAGGGACCGGAGCAGATACCCTATTCCTGGCTCTTGTTCGTCCTTGCGATCATGTCCATGCTGCTCGCCTCGTTCAGCGCCATGGTGCTCATCGACTCCGTGGCCGAGCGGGATTACGCCTCGAGCCTGCTCACCAACGCTTTGTGGATCGGCTTCTATGCCGCAGTGCTTACCGTAACCGGCTACTCGCGCCGTATGCTGCAGACGCTTACAACCGTGCTGGGGTGCGGCGCCATCCTGACGTTGCTGTTTGTCGCGGAGTTCGTCTTCCTTCGCCCGATCCTCGGGGCGGAGTTTGCGGGGGTCATCGCAGCGCTCATTATCTTCTGGTCAGTGCCGGTCGAGGGCCATATCATCGCGCGAGCGATCGACAGGCACTGGTTCACCGGAATTGCGATAGCGGTCGCGGCTTTCGTCCTGCAGGTTGCCTTTCAATCGTTTTGAGACGCGGTCATTGAACCCGGGGTAGGCATGCACGTACACATTCTCGGTATTTGCGGCACGTTCATGGGAGGCGTGGCCGCGCTCGCGGCCGCCGCGGGTCACCGCGTCACCGGCAGCGACCGCAACGTCTATCCGCCGATGAGCACACAGCTCAAGCGGCTCGGGGTGGGCGTCATCGAAGGCTATGAGGCAGAGCAGCTCGATCCTGCCCCGGACTGCGTCGTCATCGGCAATGCCTTGAGCCGCGGCAACCCGGCCGTGGAAGCCGTGCTCGAGCGCGGTCTCCCATACTGTTCCGGGCCCGAATGGCTGGCGAGGCACGTGCTGCGCGACAGGCACGTCATCGCTGTTTCCGGTACCCACGGCAAAACGACCACCGCCAGCCTGCTTGCCTTCATGCTGGACGATGCCGGCGTGGATGCCGGGTTCCTGATCGGGGGCATACCGGTGAATTTCGACACATCGGCGCGGCTGGGCACAGCGCCGTATTTTGTGGTCGAGGCGGACGAGTACGACACGGCGTTCTTCGACAAGCGGGCGAAATTCGTGCACTACCGACCGCGCACGCTCGTGATGAACAACCTGGAATACGATCACGCGGACATCTACGAGGATCTCGACGCGATCGTCTGGCAGTTCCACCAGCTCCTGCGCACGGTGCCGGCCAACGGTCGCGTGCTCGTCAATGCCGGCGACGGCAACCTGCAGACGGTACTGCGGGCCGGCTGCTGGACGCCGGTGGAGACTTTCGGCGTCGCCTGCGAGGCAGACTGGAGTGGGCGCTTCCTGGACTCGGCCGAGCGGCGGCTTGCTGTCAGCGGACCCGGTGGCGATGCGCACGCGACCTGGTCTCTCGGCGGCCTGCACAACCTGGAGAACGCGCTGGCCGCGGCCGCCGCGGCACAGTCAGCGGGCGTGCCGTTGCCACGGGCGGTGGACGCGCTGTCCCGCTTCGAGGGTGTGCAGCGCCGCATGCAACGCACCGCCACGGTGTCGGACATCGCGATTTACGATGACTTTGCGCATCACCCCACGGCGATCCGCCGCTCGCTCGCCGGGCTGAAGCGGAGATTCCCGAACCAGCGCATCGTGGTCGCGCTCGAGCCGCGCTCCAACACCATGAAGCTCGGCGTCCACAACGGCACGCTTGCGCCGGCTCTTGCCGATGCCGATCTCGTTTTCATCTATCGGCCGCCGGAAATGGACAGCGATTTCGAGCAGGCGATCGCGCCGCTGGGCGAGCGGCTGCAGCTCCATGGCGATTACGACGGACTGGTGACCGCAGTGGCGGCCGCGGCGCGTGCCGGGGACCAGCTCGTGTTCATGAGCAACGGCGGCTTCGGCGGAGTCCGGCAGAAACTGACGGCGGCCCTCAGGGCAGCCACCGAGCCGTAGGCCGCCTATACTGGGATCGGGAGGGGTGCTCCCGTTGCGGCTGTCGCGATGAAGGTCTCGTTATTTCCACTGCGAACCGTGCTTTACCCCGGCGGCCCGCTGCCGCTACGGATATTCGAGCCGCGTTACCTGGACATGATCTGCGAAAGCCTCAAGGAAGAGCGGCCTTTCGGCGTGCTGCTGATCAGACGGGGCAGCGAAACCGGGGCGGCGAGCACGTTCGACGTGGGCACCCTCGCGAGCATCACAGACTGGTACCAGGGCAGCGATGGCGTGCTCGGGGTTACCGCTGTCGGCGGCGAGCGGTTCCGGCTGCTGTCATGCGAGAGGCGGCCGAACGGGCTGAATGTCGGCGAGATCGAAATTTTGCCGGAGCACGGTGAGGAACCGCTTCCCGATGAGTTCAAGCCGCTGGCGCACATTCTCGCCGGCGTGCTGGACGACCTCGGCCGGTTGTACGAAGCGCTCGACCGGCGCTATGACGATGCCGGCTGGGTCGGGTACCGGTTCGCCGAGATCCTGCCGATCAGCCCGGAGGAGAAACAGTCCTGCCTCGAGACGGACGATCCCGTTCAGCGATTGCAGATCGTGCGCAAGGTGCTGCACGACGTCCGCGGAGTGAATATGAATTGAGCGCGAGGTCAGATGCTGGCGAAGACCTTCTGCGCAGCGTCCAGCGTCCGCCCGATCTCCTCGTCGCCGTGCGCGGATGACACGAACCCCGCCTCGAACGCCGAAGGCGCGAAATAGACGTTCTGCTCCAGCATTCCGTGGAAGAACTTACGAAAGCGCGCCAGGTCCGCCGCCGCGACCTGCGAGTAACGGCCGATCGGCCGGTCGTCGCTGAACACTAAGCCGAACATGCCTCCGGCGCTGCAGACGGCGAGCGGTATGCCGGCCCTTTCGGCTGATGCCCGCAGTCCGTTCGCCAGCGCTTCCGTCCGCCGGCTCAGGGATGCGTAAAACCCGGATCGCTCCAGTTCGGTCAGCGTCGCGATACCCGCGGCCATCGCCAGCGGATTGCCCGACAATGTGCCGGCCTGGTAGACGGGACCGTCCGGCGCCAGCGCCGCCATGACGTCCTCGCGCCCGCCGAACGCCGCCGCGGGCAAGCCGCCGCCCATGATCTTGCCCAGCGTGGTCAGGTCGGGCCGAATACCGAACAGCTCCTGCGCCCCGCCCCGTGCGACGCGAAAGCCCGTCATGACCTCGTCGAATACCAGCAGGGCGCCGTGCTTCGTGCACTGTTGGCGCAGCCCGTCGAGAAACCCTGGCGCCGGCAGGATCAGGTTCATGTTGCCTGCGATGGGCTCGACGATGACGCAGGCCACCTGCTCGCCGAACCTGGCGAATGCGGCGTCGACGGCAGCGAGGTCGTTGTAATCGAGGGTGACGGTGTGCGCCGCGAGGCTATCGGGCACACCGGGCGAGCTCGGCACGCCGAGCGTCAGTGCCCCGGAGCCGGCCTTGATCAACAGGGAGTCGGAATGGCCGTGGTAACAGCCTTCGAACTTGATGATCTTGTCCCGTCCCGTGTAGCCGCGCGCGAGCCGAATCGCGCTCATCGTCGCTTCCGTGCCGGAGTTCACCATCCGGATCCTCTCGATGGAAGGCATGAGCGCGCGGACTTTCCGGGCGAGCTCGGTTTCGATCAGGGTGGGAGCGCCGAAGCTCAAGCCACGCTCCGCCGCCTGCGTCACGGCGCTGACGACTGCCGGGTGAGCGTGGCCGAGGATCATCGGCCCCCACGAGCCCACGTAATCGATCAGGCGTCGGCCGTCCTCTGCCTCCAGCGTGGCCCCTTCGGCTCGCCGGATGAACAGGGGCTCACCGCCCACGCCGGTGAACGCCCGCACGGGCGAATTGACGCCCCCGGCGATGTATTTCCTGGCTTCGGCAAACGGATTCGACGGACTCATCGGTATACCTGCGCCCGCGAACAGCGGGCATCGCGCATGCTACCGAACGGCCGGCCGGCATAAAACCCCGCTCGCCCGCCCTGTTAAACTGTCCCGCCCCGAGACTGCCCCACTGGAACCGAATGCGCCATGAAAACCTGGATGTGTCTCATCTGCGGCTATATCTATGATGAAGCGGAGGGCGATCCGCAGTCGGGGATCGCGCCGGGAACGCGATGGGACGACATCCCGCTGTCGTGGCGCTGCCCCGACTGCGGCGCGGGAAAAGAAGATTTCGAAATGGTGGAGATCTGAACTCGATGTTGTGTGTAGTGTTCAGGGCTTGCGTTCCGGCACCTGCCTTCATGGCTGGCGCATCTGGATGACCTCGTAGCCGCGCGTCTCCAGCAGTGCCGGCACGCCGTCTTCGCCGATCAGGTGCAGGGCCCCGACCACGACGATGTAGTC
>DATABW010000411.1:0-2039 GCA_036259375.1 Woeseiaceae bacterium | reverse complement strand
CCACCGGCATCTCGGTTTCCATGCTGCCGGGAATCGTCATCGCCGCGGCTTTTGCACTGTTGCTGTTGCTGCTGCTGCGGGGATCGGCGACGCGGCTGAAGCGGATCCTCAGCGAACGAAGCGGCAGGCGCCGGTTACGGCGGGTACTGCGCAAGCGCAGCCCCGACCTGATCGAGAACCTGATCATTCCGGGTGCCTATGGCGGGCTGACGAAGATCGACTGTGCCGTGCTGACCTCCGGCGGCATTCTCTGCATCCAGGTCAAGCATTGCGACGGGATCGTGTTCGGCAGCGAGAAGGAACCGCAGTGGAAGAACGTAGCCGGCGTGCGCCAGCGCAAGTTCTTAAACCCGGTCATCCAGAACGCCGGCAGGACCAAGGCCCTGCAGAACGTCGTTCCCGAGGTGCCAGTCGCGAACCTGGTTGTCTTCACGGGGCCGGCGCGACTCACCGCGCCCAAGGTCAGGAACGCTGTCCGCCTGCGGGACCTGGACGGCTACATCGCAAAGTTCGTATTCGGCCCCTGCCGGATCAAGGACTGGGACGGCGTCTGGTTGACCGTCAAGTCGGCGGCACTGACCGATGAGGATTCTGCCCGGGATTTTCGCGCCCAGCTCAGTTTTTCCTGACCGACGGGAACAAGAACATGAATGATGTCCTGATCGGCTCCCCCGGGGGAGTGCTCGCCGTGCTTTCGGCCGTCGCGGCGATCTGGTTCTTCATCGCGCAGGTCACGGGTTGGAAGCTGTTCCAGTACGTCCCGCCGCTTATCTTCATTTACGCCACGCCGGTTTTCCTGAACAACCTGGACGTCATACCGTCCGCATCGCCGGTTTATTCGGGCCTGAGCGATTACGTGCTGCCGGCGTTCATCGTGCTGATGCTGATCAAGGTCGACGTGCCTTCGGCGGTGCGGATCATGGGCAAGGGGGTGATCGTCATGCTGATGGGCACGCTCGGTGTGGTCGTCGGTGCTGCGGTCAGCTACGCGGTGGTGCATCGCTGGCTCTCGCCGGATGCATGGACGGGATTCGGCGCCCTCGCTGGAAGCTGGATAGGCGGAACGGGGAATATGGCAGCCGTGAGCGTGATGCTCGGCACGCCGCCGGAGGAATTCGGGCTGGCCGTGCTCGCCGACAACGTCGTCTACCTCGTCTGGCTGCCGATTCTCCTCGGATCCAAGAACATTGCGGATCGCTTCAACCGGTGGACAGGCGTATCGAGCGAGCGTGTGCGCCTGATGGAGGCCGCGTCCGAATCGGCTCTCGAAGAAGAGCGGCCGCCGCAGATGCGGGATTTCATCTATCTCGCGGCGGTGGCAATCGGCGTTACCTGGCTCTGCACCGTCCTCGCGCGCGTGCTGTTCGCAAACATGATGCAGGTCGCCCCGTCGCTCGAAGTGCTGCTGTCCGAGTCGACCTGGCGCATCCTGCTGATCACCACCGTTTCGCTGGCGCTGTCCGTTACGCCGGTGTCGAAGCTCCCGACCGCAACCAGTTTCGGCACGGCAATGATTTACGTATTCGTGGCCGGCATGGGCGCACGCGCCTCCGTCGCAGGTTTCGGGCAGGCGCCGGCATTCCTCCTCGGTGCGTTCATCTGGATCTTCGTGCACGGTGCCTTCTGTGTCCTGGGCGCGAAGCTGATGCGCGTCGACGTGCACAGTGCGGCCATTGCCTCCGCGGCGAACATCGGCGGCGCTGCGTCGGCGCCTATCGTCGCGGCGTTCCACCGGCCGAGCCTCGTGCCCGTTTCGATCCTGATGGCGCTCATCGGTTACGCGCTCGGAAATTACGCTGCTCCGATCGCCGGGCACCTGGCGCGCATCGTAGCCGGCCAGTAGAACGTCGATACAGCGGGTTTGGTGATAGAGTCGCGGAATGACCAGCTTGTCACGATGGCTGCGGGTCGTGGCCATCGCCGTCGTTACAGTCTCCCTTGTTGCGGCCGCCGCGATCGCCTGGGAATGGCAGGACCGTCCGGCCGTTTCCGAGCTCGGCTGGCCGGTTGCAACCCCCGCTGATGCTACCGCCGGCCAG
>DATABW010000410.1:0-3589 GCA_036259375.1 Woeseiaceae bacterium | reverse complement strand
CCTGCAGAGACGTAATCCGGTATCCTAGCCGTCGGGTACAGTCACCTTATTAAAAAGAAAAAGCAACGCACGGGTGCAGGGGGAGATGAATGTCGGGTAGTTTCATCGGGCTGGCAGGGATCGCCGTGCTGCTCGGCATTGCGGTGCTGCTGTCTTCCAATCCGCGTGCGATCAACCTGCGCGTCGTTGCCGCCGCGCTGGCGCTGCAGGCGGCGATTGCGGCCTTCGTCCTGTATTTCGAAACCGGCAAGCGCGCGATCGAAGGCATGAGCGCAGGCGTGCAGGCGGTGATCGACTACTCGAAAGTCGGCATCGACATGGTGTTCGGCTCACTGGCGAGCGACTCCGTCGGTTTCAGCTTCGCGATCTACGTGCTGCCGGTCATCGTGTTCTTTGCCTCGCTGATGTCGGTGCTCTATCACCTGAAGATCATGCAGTGGGTCGTCAAGCTGGTCGGCGGCGCACTGCGGTGGATCATCGGCACCGGCCCGGTCGAATCACTCAATGCGGCAGGCAACATCTTCGTCGGCCAGACGGAAGCGCCGCTGCTGGTGCGGCCCTACCTCAAGGGCCTGACGGAACCGCAGCTGTTCACGGTCATGGTATCGGGACTGGCGTCCGTCGCCGGCACGGTGCTCGCCGCGTATACCTTCTACGGGGCGGAAATGAAGTACCTGCTGGCGGCCAGCTTCATGGCGGCGCCCGGCGGCCTGCTGATGGCGAAGATCATGATGCCCGACGACGAAACCGGCGTTGACCCGGTCGACCAGGGCCGCCTGGAGATGGAAGAGAGCCAGCACGCGAACGTAATCCTTGCCGCCGCCGTCGGCGCGACCGACGGCGTGAAGCTTGCGGTGAACATCGGCGCGATGCTGATCGCCTTCGTCGCCTTGATCGCGCTGTTCAACGGCGTCGTCGGAGGGCTCGCCGGGCTGGTTGGCATCGAAGGCCTGACGCTCCAGAGGATCCTCGGGTGGGTTTTCGCGCCCATCATGTTCCTGCTGAGTATCCCGTGGTCGGATGCGATTGCCGCGGGAGGGTTGTTCGGAGAGAAGCTGATACTGAACGAGTTCGTCGCTTTCAGTCACCTGAACGACTATCTCGCAGGCACGAGCGAGCGCACGCGCGCGATCGTCACCTTTTCGCTCTGCGGCTTCGCCAACCTGTCCTCGATCGCGATTCTCCTCGGTGGCCTCGGCAGCCTGGTACCCGAAAAGCGCGAGCTGATTGCCCGCTTCGGCCTCAAGGCCGTCGCCGCCGGCAGCCTCTCCAACCTGATGAGCGCCGCCCTGGCCGGCCTCCTCCTGACGTTTTGACGCTGCGACGTCGCCCGTGGGACGGGCTCCTACAGCAGGCGGAAAGAGTCGGGTAGCAAGTCGTCAATCCCGCAGGCCTTGAACGTCCCGTCGGCGTCCAGGAGGAGGATGCGAGTGGAGGCGTCGGCGAATTCGGCGATTTTCTGCCGGCAGCCGCCGCAGGGCGTGCAAGGTTCCAGGTCCTCGCGGCCGCCCGCGATGGCAATGGCGGCGATGCGGCGGCCCCCGGCGGCGACCATGGCGCCGATCGCGATGGCTTCGGCGCAGGTGCCTTCCGGAAAGGCGGCGTTCTCCACGTTGCAACCCGTGTGGACGCGGCCGACCTCGTCGGCGAGTGCCGCTCCGACAGCGTATTTCGAGTAGGGCGCGTACGCATTGCGGCGTGCGTTCGTAGCCGCTTCCAGCAGCCTGTCGTCGTCCGTCTTCATGCCTTGCGCATCGGGTTGTTCGGGTGCGTCGTCCAGTCCGCCTTTTCGCCGGTGATTGCGCGGCCGGTGCGAGGATCGGTACCGCTCACCAGCGGCTGCATCGTGATGCAACCGTCGACCGGGCAGACGCTGACGCAAAGGTTGCAGCCGACGCATTCCTCCTCGATCACCTCGAAGCGCCGGTGGCCGTTCACGGTGCTCGTGATCGCCTGGTGCGACGCGTCCTCGCACACGATGTGGCAGCGGCCGCACTGTATGCAGCAATCCTGGTCGATTACCGCTTTCTCGACGTAATTCAGGTTCAGGTACTGCCAGTCGGTGACGCTCGGGACGGCTTTGCCGACCAGCTCGCCGACAGAAGCCATGCCCTTGCCGTCGAGGAAATCCGAGAGTCCCTCCTTCAGGTCGTCGATGACCTTGAACCCGTACACCATCGCCGCCGTGCAGACCTGGACGTTGGAGGCGCCGAGTGCGAGGAAGTCGACCGCGTCGCGCCAGTCGGTAACGCCGCCGATGCCGGAGATCGGGAGCCTCGCCGTGTCCGCATGGCGCGCGATTTCCGCCACCATGTGCAGCGCGATAGGCTTCACCGCCGGTCCGCAATAACCGCCGTGCGAGCCCATGCCGTCGGTCGTCGGGTACATGGTCAGCGTGTCGTAGTTCACGCGCATGATCGAGTTGACTGTGTTGATGAGGGACACGGCGTCGGCACCGCCTTCCATTGCGGCACGCGCCGGAGGGAGGATGTTGGTGACGTTCGGCGTCAGCTTCACGATGACCGGCACGCGCGCGTACTTTTTGCACCACTCGGTCGCCATGCGGATGTAGTCCGGCACCTGCCCCACCGCCGACCCCATGCCGCGCTCCGACATGCCATGCGGGCAGCCGAAGTTCAGCTCGAACCCGTCCGCGCCGGTGTCCTCGATCATCGGCACGAATTTCGCCCAGGTTTTTTCCTGCATCGGCAGCATGACCGAGACGACGAGCGCGCGGTCGGGCCAGTCGCGCTTCACCTGGCGGATCTCGTCGAGGTTGGTCCCGAGCGGCCGGTCCGTGATCAGCTCGATGTTGTTGAAGCCGATGACGCGGCGGTCGTTGCTGTGCATCGCGCCGTAGCGCGGGCCGCTCACGTTGACGATCGGCGGGTCCTCGCCGAGCGTTTTCCAGACGACGCCGCCCCAGCCGGCTTCGAAGGCGCGGTTGACGTTGTAAGCCTTGTCGGTCGGCGGGGCCGAGGCCAGCCAGAAAGGGTTGGGGGAGGGGATGCCGAGGAAGGTGGATTTGAGGTCAGCCATGGTTCAGCTCCGTGGCGGTTCCGCGGCCGGGTCGATCGTGGGACGGGCTCCTGCAGGCGCCGTTTCGGCCCGCAGGTGGCGGTCGATGGAGATCGCGGCGAGCTTGCCCTGCTGCACGGCGGTGACGGTCAGGTCCTCGCCGCTTGCGACGCAGTCGCCGCCGGCCCAGATGCCGGGGACGCTGGTCCTCCCTTCGTTATCCACGAGGAGCTTGCCTGCGCTCCGCTCGGGCGTCTCGCCCTCGAGCTCGAGGGCCAGCGTCTGGCCGACCGCCTTGAACACGATATCGGCTTCGACGATGAACGTTTCGTCCGTCAGCTGCAGCGTTCCGTCCGGCGACTCCGATGTGCGTGCGAACAGCACGCCGGTCGCCCGTCTTCCGCCGTCCACGAGCACGCGCACGGGCGCCGCCCAATGGCGGATCCCGACGCCCTTCGTCTGCGCGAATTCCTGCTCGTAGCGGCTGGCGCCCATCCGTTCCGGCCCGCGGCGATAGAAAATGCCGACCTGCTCGGCCCCGAGCAGCTTGCTCTGCACCGCGATGTCGATC
>DATABW010000409.1:0-6462 GCA_036259375.1 Woeseiaceae bacterium | reverse complement strand
GAAGAGCAGGCGGCCCTCCTTCGCCATGATGTAGAGCCGGTGCACGCCCGTCGTCGTCTCCTCGGAGACGCCGCGGATAGCCGCGACCGTCCGGGTGAGGAAGCCCGGCGACTGGGCGATCCGCCGACGCACGACCTTCTGGAAGATCTCCTCTTCCTCGTTGGTCGGCTCCGGGAAGCTCTCTCCTGCCTCGATGCGCGCGCCCCACAGCGCGAACATGGTCGCGTCGCCGCCGTCGTCGAGGATCATGTTCGGGCGCCAGCCGTCGGGACCGACGATCGTCTGCTCGATGCACCACCAGTAGTCTTCCTCCGTTTCGCCTTTCCAGGCGAACACGGGCACGCCGCTGGCGGCAATGGCCGCGGCGGCGTGGTCCTGCGTCGAGAAGATGTTGCAGGAGGACCAGCGAACCTCGGCGCCCAACGCCGTCAGCGTTTCAATCAGCACCGCGGTCTGGATCGTCATGTGCAGGCAGCCTGTCACGCGGGCTCCGGCGAGCGGCTGGCTGGCGGCGAATTCCTCGCGCAAGGCCATCAGTCCGGGCATTTCGGTCTGGGCGATGGCGATTTCCTTGCGTCCCCATCCGGCCAGGTTGATGTCGGCCACCTTGTAATCCTGCTTTTTCAGCGCAACGGCTTCGCTGCTCATCCTGGTCTCCTTGAAATCGGTTGTGTATTCAGGGCTCGCCCGCCACTCGGGCGAATCTGTCCGCGCCTTAGGCCTACGCCGCGGCCGCGCCGCGCAGCGCTTCGGCCTTGTCGGTGCGTTCCCACGTCAGGTCGATATCCTCGCGGCCGAAATGGCCGTAGGCCGCCGTCGGCTTGTAGATCGGGCGGATCAGGTCGAGCATCTCGAGGATGCCATACGGGCGCAAGTCGAAATTCTCGCGGACCAGGTCGGTCAGGCGATCCTCGCCGATCTTGCCGGTGCCGAACGTCTGCACGCTTATCGAGGTCGGCTCGGCCACCCCGATGGCGTACGACACCTGCACTTCACAGCGGTCGGCCAGGCCGGCTGCCACGATGTTCTTGGCGACGTAGCGGCAGGCGTAAGCCGCGGAACGATCGACCTTCGAAGGATCCTTGCCGGAAAAAGCACCGCCGCCGTGGCGGGCGGAGCCGCCGTAGGTGTCCACGATGATCTTGCGCCCCGTCAGGCCGCAGTCTCCCATCGGCCCGCCGATCTCGAAGCGGCCGGTAGGGTTGATGTGGAACTTGCTGTTCTTGCCGAGCCACTCGGCCGGCACCACCGGCTTGATGATCTCCTCCATTACGCCGTCCCGGAGGTCGGTCATCGACACACCGGGCTCGTGCTGGGTCGAGAGCACGACGGCGTCGACGGCCACGGGCTTGTGATTCTCGTACACGAACGTGATCTGGCTTTTCGCGTCCGGCCGCAGCCACGGCAGCTTGCCGGATCTACGCGCTTCCGCCTGGCGGCGCACGAGCCGGTGCGCATAGGTGATGGGCGCCGGCATCAGCACACTGGTCTCATTGCTGGCGTAACCGAACATCAGCCCCTGGTCGCCCGCACCCTGCGCTTCCGCGTCGCCGCGATCGACGCCCTGCGCGATATCCGGCGACTGTTTGCCGAGCGCATTGATGACCGCGCAGGAAGCGCCGTCGAATCCCATCCTGGAGTCCGAGTAGCCGATGTCGAGCACTGTCTGGCGCACCAGGGCCTCGATATCGACCCAGGCCGTCGTCGTGACCTCGCCGGCGACCAGCACCATTCCGGTTTTCACGAGAGTTTCGCAGGCGACGCGCGCCCGCGTGTCCTGGGCAAGGATCGCATCCAGCACGGCGTCGGAAATCTGGTCGGAAATCTTGTCGGGATGGCCCTCGGAGACGGATTCCGAAGTGAACAGGTATGAATGGTTCATGAGTGTCGAGTCTTTTGTATTGCCGGCGGTGCGGATTGTAACCCATGTTCTGGAACGCTTGCGCCGCCAATCTTGCGGGTCCCCCACTAAACAGGGAAAATGCCCGGCCTCACTCCGCGTTCTTCACCCATCCCGATTTCAGAGGCCAGGGCCGCCGGCTTATGTCACAGCAAATGCAACAAACGCGCCACTCCGGCGCGGCCGGCCGCCCGGACCGGCGGGAACTCGCCAACGCCATCCGCGTGCTGTCGATGGACGCGGTGCAGGCGGCCAACTCCGGCCACCCGGGCATGCCGATGGGGATGGCGGACGTCGCCGAGGTGCTATGGAACGATCACCTCCGGCACAACCCCGCGAATCCGCGTTGGTACGACCGCGACCGGTTCGTGCTGTCGAACGGTCACGGCTCCATGCTGCTGTACAGCCTGTTGCACCTGACGGGCTATCCGCTGCCGATGGAGCAGCTCAAAAACTTCCGGCAGCTCGGCTACAAGACGGCCGGCCATCCGGAGCACGATCCGGACCTCGGCATAGAAACGACCACGGGGCCGCTGGGGCAGGGGATCAGCAACGCCGTCGGCATGGCGCTCAGCGAAAAGATGCTGGCGGCGACGTTCAACCGGCCCGGCTTCGGGATCGTCGACCATCGCACGTTCGTCGTTGTCGGCGACGGCTGCCTCATGGAAGGCATCTCACACGAGGTTTGTTCCCTCGCCGGCACCTGGAAGCTCGGCAAGCTGATCGTGTTCTACGATGACAACGGCATCTCGATCGACGGCGAGGTCGATCCCTGGTTCAGTGAAGACACGATCCGGCGATTCGAAGCTTACGGCTGGCAGGTAATCGCCGACGTGGACGGCCACGACAGCGGCGCCGTCGTTCGCGCGATGGACGATGCGCTGGCCGATACCGAACGCCCGACGCTGATCGATTGCAAGACCGTCATCGGCTTCGGCGCGCCGAACAGGCAGGGCACCGCGGCTACGCACGGCGCCCCGCTAGGCGAGGAGGAGGTGCTGGCAGCACGGCGTGAGCTCGGCTGGGACGCACCGGCGTTCGTCGTGCCCGACACCATCGCCGCCGCCTGGAACGCCACGGAACGGGGCGCGCAGCTCGAGCGCGAATGGACCGGGCGCTTCGAAGCGTACCGTGCGGAACATCCTGAACTGGCGCGGGAATTCGAGCGCCGCATGAACGGAGAGCTGCCGGACGACTGGGATCGGCGGGCCGTGGAGGCCATCGCGCGTATTGCGGAAGCCGGTAAGGACATGGCAACGCGCAAAGCGTCGCTGGCCGCGCTGAACGCGTATGCGCCGCACCTGCCGGAACTCGCCGGCGGTTCGGCCGATCTGACCGGATCGAATCTCACGCTGCACGAGCGATCGACGGCCGTTACCGGCGATGACGCCTCGGGCAACTACCTGTATTTCGGCGTGCGTGAATTCGGCATGTCCGCCATCTGCAATGGTATCGCGCTACATGGCGGTCTCATTCCCTATTGCGGGACATTCCTCACGTTTTCGGATTACGCCCGAAATGCCGTGCGCATGGCGGCGCTGATGCAGCAGCGAACCATCTTCGTCTACACGCACGATTCCATCGGCCTGGGCGAGGACGGGCCGACACACCAGCCGATCGAGCACGTGGCGAGCCTCCGGCTCATTCCGCACATGCACGTCTGGCGGCCCTGCGATGCCGTGGAGACCGCCGTTGCCTGGCGCGATGCGATCGAGCGCCGCGACGGTCCGACCTGTTTGGCGCTGACGCGCCAGGGCGTGCCGCACCAGGCGCGGACGGAAGCGCAGCTGGAAGCGATCCGGCGCGGCGGCTATGTGCTGCGCGACGCCGCCGGCGAGCCCGAGCTGATTTTCATCGCAACCGGCTCGGAAGTCGCGCTCGCGGTTGGCGCGGCCGATGCGCTCGCGTCCGAAGGGCGAGCCGTTCGCGTGGTGTCGATGCCGTGCGTCGAGCGCTTCATGGCCTCGCCGGCCGAATGGCGCGAATCCGTGCTGCCGCCGGCGATCGCCGCGCGGGTGGTCATTGAAGCCGGCGTCACCGACACCTGGTGGCGTATCGCGGGGCCGCAGGGGCGCGTCATCGGCATCGACCGGTTCGGGGAATCGGCGCCGGCGGAGCTTTTGTTCGAGCACTTCGGTTTTACGGTCGAGAATGTGTTGAATGTAGCCAGGGAAGTACTGGCGAACCAGGTCAGGAGAGAACCATGACGATCAGGATCGGTATCAACGGTTACGGCCGGATCGGCCGCAATGTGCTGCGTGCGCTGTACGAGGGCGGCCGGGGGGACGAGCTTTCGATCGTGGCCGTCAACGACCTCGGCGACGCGAACACCAATGCTCACCTGACGCGGCGCGACACCGCGCACGGCCGCTTCCCGGGGACTGTGGAGGTGGAAGGTGACGGCATGATCGTGAACGGCGACCGGATTCGGGTGCTGGCGGAGCGCGACCCGGCAAAGCTGCCCTGGGACGAGCTCGGCGTCGACATCGTGATCGAATCCACAGGCCTGTTCGCTTCCCGGGAAAAAGCGTCGGCGCACCTGAAAGGCGGCGCAAAGAAGGTGATCATTTCCGCACCCGCCGGCAAGGAAGTCGACGCCACCATCGTGTACGGCGTCAACCACGACGTGCTCAAAGCTGAACACACGGTGATTTCGAACGCATCCTGCACGACCAATTGTCTCGCGCCACTTGCCAAGCCGCTGCACGAGTCGATCGGCATCCGGCACGGGCTGATGACCACGGTACACGCTTACACCAACGACCAGGTCTTGACCGACGTTTTCCACAAGGACCTGCGGCGTGCGCGGTCTGCAACGATGTCGCAGATCCCGACCAAGACCGGTGCGGCGGCTGCGGTAGGACTCGTGCTGCCTGAGCTCGACGGCCGTCTCGACGGCTTCGCAATGCGCGTGCCGACCATCAACGTGTCGGTCGTCGATCTCACCTTCGTCGCAGAACGCGACACCAGCGTGGACGAGATCAACGAGATCATGAAAACGGCCAGCGAAGGCGACTTGAAAGGCGTGCTCGCGTACAACGACGAGCCTCTCGTATCCATCGACTTCAATCACGACCCGGCATCCTCGACGTATGACGCGGGCCTTACAAAGGTGATGGGCGGAACGCTGGTCAAGGTCCTTGCCTGGTACGACAACGAGTGGGGATTTTCGAACCGGCTGCTCGACACCGCCGTCGCGTTCGCCAACGCCCCATAGCAGCCCGCCGTGCGGGCGATGCCGATGGTGGTGGACGCATGACGATTCTCCGAATGGCCGACGTCGAGCTCGCCGGCAAGCGCGTACTCATTCGCGAGGATTTGAACGTGCCGGTCGCGAACGGGCAGGTAACGAGCGACGCGAGGATCGACGCCGCGCTGCCGACGCTGCGCCAGGCCATCGCCGGGGGCGCCGCGGTCATGGTGATGTCGCATCTCGGGCGGCCGAAAGAGGGCGAAGACGGTGATGAATTCTCGCTGCAGCCCGTCGCGGACAAACTGGCGGCCGCGCTGGGCAGGGATGTACCGCTGATTCGCGACTGGATCGGCGGCGTGGACGTCCGTCCTGGCGACATCGTGCTGCTGGAGAACGTGCGTTTCCTCAAGGGGGAGAAAGCGTGCGACGACGAGCTGTCGCGGGACATGGCCGCGCTTTGCGACGTGTTCGTAATGGATGCTTTCGGCACGGCGCATCGCGCGCAGGCGAGCACCTATGGCGTCGCCAGGCACGCGCCGATCGCCTGTGCCGGCCCGCTGCTATCGGCGGAGCTCGATGCGCTCGGCAAGGCGCTGCATGAGCCGGCGCGGCCCGTCGTGGCCATCATCGGCGGGTCCAAGGTCTCCACTAAACTGACCGTCCTCGAAGCGCTATGCGAGATCGTGGACGAGCTCATCGTCGGCGGCGGAATCGCGAATACGTTCATCGCCGCGGCGGGATACCCGGTGGGCAAGTCCCTGCACGAGGCCGACATGCTGGATATCGCAAGCAGGCTCGCCGCCGACAGGCACGACCGGGCACGCATCCCGCTGCCCGACGACGTCGTGGTGGCCCAGGAGCTTTCCGCCACGGCTTCAGCCGAGGTGCGGCGCCTGGATGCCGTTCGGGACAACGAGCTCATCGTCGACATCGGCCCGGAAGCAAGCGCAACCTTCGCACGGACCATCGAGAAGGCCGGCACGATCATCTGGAACGGCCCGGTCGGCGTGTTCTAGCACGACCAGTTCGGCGAGGGTACCCGTGCCATCGCCCACGCCGTCGCCGAAAGTCCGGCGTTCTCCATCGCCGGGGGTGGGGACACCCTGGCGGCAATCGAGAAATACGGCGTCGGCGAGGGCATTTCCTACATCTCGACCGGCGGCGGCGCGTTTCTCGAGTTCGTCGAGGGCAAAACGCTGCCGGCAGTGGCCATCCTGGAAGAGCGGGCCGGGCCCCGCCGCGACCTGCCATAGCGTTACAATCGCCAGGCATGCTGCGCAGAACCAAAATCGTCGCGACCCTCGGCCCCGCCACGGACGATCCGGAACGCCTCGAGCGCATGGTGCGTGGCGGGGCCGAGGGTCGCGAC
>DATABW010000408.1:0-4874 GCA_036259375.1 Woeseiaceae bacterium | reverse complement strand
GTAAGCCGCTCGATGACCATAGAAATCCGGGAGGGCCGCGGCGTCGGACCCGAGAAAGACCACATCCACTTGCATCTGGAGCATCTCGGCGCCGAGGTAATAGAAGAGCGCCTGCCGGGCATTGCTGAGACGGCGCGCATCTTCGCCGCCGTCGACGTGACCAAGGCGCCGATACCGGTGCTGCCGACGGTGCACTACAACATGGGCGGCATCCCGGCCAACTACAACGGGCAGGTCGTGACGTCGATCGACGGCAACGCCGAAGCGGCGGTGCCGGGACTGATGGCGGTCGGTGAAGCCGCGTGCGTCTCGGTGCACGGTGCGAACCGGCTGGGTTCGAATTCGTTGCTGGATCTCGTGGTATTCGGCCGTGCCGCGGCGCGGCATTGCGCCGCGACGATGAACCCGCGCGCGCGCCATCGTCCGCTGGCTTCGGACGCGGGCCAGTCGAGCGCCGCGCGCCTGCATGCGCTCCTGGAGGCCGACGGATCCAGGCCGACCGCCGAGATCCGTCTGGAGATGCAGAAGGTCATGCAGGATCATGCCGCGGTTTTCCGTACCGGGGAGACTCTCGACGAGGGCGCACGCCTCCTGCGGCAGACGTACCGCAGCTTCGGCGACGTCCGCGTGTCCGACCGCTCGATGATCTGGAACACCGACCTGATCGAGACGCTCGAGCTCGAAAACCTGCTCCTGAACGCGACCGCTACGATCGAATCGGCCGCCAACCGCCGCGAGAGCCGCGGCGCGCACGCACGCGAGGACTTCCCCGAGCGCGACGACGTCAACTGGATGAAACACACCCTGTGCCGCGTCGATGGCCCCGGAGCCGTTTCCTTCGACTACCGGCCGGTGCACAGCCAGACCATGACGGACGAAGTGCAAGCCATTCCACCGAAAATCCGCACGTATTAGGAGAGGACTCAGTGGCCGACTTTCTGTTACCGGCAAACTCCAAAATCACCCAGGGCAGGCATCATCCCGCGCCGGAGCATGCCGGCAGTGTCCGGCGGTTCGCGGTTTATCGCTACGATCCGGAGAGCGGCGCAAACCCGCGCATGGATACGTACGACGTCGACATGGACAAGTGCGGACCCATGGTTCTCGACGTACTTATCAAGATCAAGAACGAGCTCGATCCGACGCTGACGTTCCGCCGGTCCTGCCGTGAGGGAATCTGCGGCTCCTGCGCCATGAATATCGACGGGAAGAACACCCTGGCTTGCACGCAGACGACCGAAGCGCTGTCCGGGGACGTGAAGATCTACCCATTGCCGCACATGGCCGTCGTCAAGGACCTGGTGCCGGACATGACGCGCTTCTACGCGCAGTACGCCTCGGTCACGCCCTGGCTGCGGACCCGCACCGCGCCGCCTCCCGATCGCGAGCGCCTGCAGACGAAGGAAGACCAGGACAAGATCGACATGCCCGCCGCCTGCATTCTCTGTGCCTGCTGCTCGACGGGCTGCCCGAGCTACTGGTGGAACAGCGAGCGGTTTTTGGGTCCGGCGGCGCTGCTCTGGGCGTATCGCTGGCTGGCCGACAGCCGTGATGAGGCCGCAGGCGAACGCCTCGACGATCTCGAGGATCCGTACCGCCTCTATCGCTGCCACACGATCATGAACTGCGCGCAGACCTGCCCGAAAGGGTTGAATCCCGCATACGCCATTGCCGAGACGAAGAAGATGCTGGCCGAGCGCCGGTATTGAGCGCCAGGAGCCCGCATCGCGGGTGATGCCCCGGGCATTTTGCCCGCAGTACGGGTTGCGGCAGGAGCGAGCGTGCGGCATGAATGACTCCAGGTTGCGCTGGCAATGCCGGCGGGGGATGCGCGAGATGGACGAGCTCCTGACGGCGTATTTCGACGATCGCTTCAAAGGCGCCCCCGAGTGGGAAAAATCCGCTTTCCGCCGCCTTTTGGAGCTCCCCGATCCTGCGCTGATCGGTTACCTGTTGGGCGGCGACGAAGCCACCGACCGGGAGCTCGCCCATGTCATCGGCCGTATACGAAGCGGAACTCGCACCGGATGATTCCATCCGGCTCGGCCTGCTGTTGTTCGCTTGCAGCGCCTCGCTGGCCGGGCTGCTCCTCATCTTGTCGTGGCCCGCGACGGCAGCAGCGAAAGCTGCCGTTGGACTGGTCTGGCTGCTCGCATGCGCTGCAGAAGTGCACGCGTTCCGGCGCGGCATGTCCCGCATATGCCGGATACGCATTTGCGCCGACGGGAGCGTGGTGGGCGTCGATCGCACGGGCGCGACGCTAGCCCTCCGGTTGCTGCCGGGCACCGTCGTTCTCGACCGTTTCGGGTGGCTCCGGCTGCGCTTCGACGATGGCCTCCGGTACGGCGAATTACTCGCGGGCAACGCGGCTGAAAACGAGCAGTGGCGCCGCCTGCTCGTGATCTGGCGCCAGCGCCGGCGCTTTGGCGGCCCTCCCGGAAGCTGATAACATTCGCGGCACCGTGTATGCCACCCCCATCCATGCGGCTGCCGGCAGCGTGCCGGAACCGGTTCACATTCTTTGAAAAGGTGCCGATTATCGACGCCGAGGTACGAGAACTTTCCAACAGGCGGCCTGTCTATTGCGGTGTCGGTCGGGGCGCCGGCCGCTTGCGCCACTCGCTGAGTGGGGCGCGCCGGCATGCCTGCTGATTCGACCGATGCCCAGCTGGTCCGGCGTGTCCAGAAGGGCGACAAGGGTGCCTTCGATCTACTGGTTCTGAAATATCAGCACAAGATCGTCAATCTGGTAATGCGTTATGTGCGGGACCCGGACCAGGCTCTGGACATCACTCAGGAAGCTTTCCTCAAGGCCTATCGGGCATTGCCGCGTTTTCGCGGCGAGAGCGCTTTCTACACCTGGCTGTACAGGATTGCAGTGAACACGGCAAAGAACTACCTGGCCGCGCAGCGCCGACGCCCCATGGACGTCGAGCTGGACATGCAGGACCCGGAGCAATTCGACCTTCACGCGAAGCTCAAGGACACCGACACGCCGGAGGGGGTCACCCTGAGCCGCGAACTGCACGAAACGGTGGAACGCGCCATCGAGGCGCTGCCCGACGACCTGCGCACTGCCATCGTGTTGCGTGAACTGGACGGAATGAGTTACGAAGAAATCGCACAAACAATGGATTGCCCGGTCGGGACCGTACGCTCGCGCATCTTCCGAGCGCGGGACGCCATCGGCAAAAAAATCGGCAACCTCGTAGACCACAAAAGAATATGAACCGCACACAAAAACGCGCTGGTGACTTATGAATGACGCCCTGAGAATGCAGGTTTCCGCCTTCGTCGATGGCGAACTCGCGGAAAACGAAACTGAACTGTTGCTGAGGCGACTGAGCCAGGATGCGGCTTTGCGCCAGCTCGTTGCGCAATACCTCGCGATCGGGCGGCAGGTCCGCGGCGAACGCGACATTCCGGGGATGACCGATTTGCGCGGCCGCATTGCCACCGCGCTCGGCGAAGAACAGACGATCGAAGCGACGCCGTCCGCCGAGGCACCGCAGTCCCGCTGGTTGAGACCTGTCGCGGGGCTTGCCGTTGCCGCGACCGTCGCCGGCCTCGCCGTGGTCGGCTTGCAGTCGATGGAGACCGGCAACCCGGCGCGCCCGCAGGCGGCGCTCGCCGGCCAGGCGGCCGAGGCGGGCTACACCGAACCGAGCCCGTCGCAGGTGTTGTCCGACACCCCCGCCAGCGACACGCTCACGCGCTATTACGTTCGCCACGGCGAAACCGCCTCCGACCTGGGCCCCAATGGTATCCTTACGCGGCTCGTGACGCTCGAGCTGCGGCACGGTGAACTGGTGGAGACAGAGCCGGCGGGTACGACGCCCGCGGCAACCGAGATCACCGAACCCGGTGCGGGTCAGGAAAGCGACGATGAAGATCAGATCCCACAACAAAGGCCCTGACGTGCGGCGATGCCGATGAGGGGTTACGGGGCAGGCAAAGCGACTCTCACGCCGATCGTGCAGGCGCTGTGCGCGATGCTCACGGTCATCGCCACCACGGCGGCCGCCGCAGCAGAGCCGCAGAGCCCGATCGAGTGGCTGGACCGGATGTCCCGGGCGATCGCGACGCTGGAGTACGAAGGAACCGTGATACGCCGCCAGGACGGCGAATCGCAGGCGTTGAAAGTCGTACACAAGGTCGTGGACGGCGTGGTGAATGAAAAGGTCATCACGCAAGAGGGCCAGGGGCTGGAAATCATCCGGGTGGGCAACGAGGTTCGTTGTATCCTGCCGGAGTCCCGGTCGGTCCTGATCGAGCAATGGAATGACCAGAAAGCGTTGTTCTCGACGCTGCCGACGAAGGATGCGCAGTTCGGCAGCGCCTACGACCTGTCGGTCGTGCGCGAAGAGCGGGTTGCGGGACGGCGATCGGTGCTGGTCGCGATTCGACCGCACGATGCCTACCGGTTCGGGCACCGGCTGTGGCTCGATCACGAGACCGCTTTTCCCCTGCGCACAGAGCTCGTCGGAACGGACGGCGATCCCATCGAGCAGCTGAAGTTTGCCGACATCCGGTTCGGCAGCATCGATAACAACACGAAACTCGAGCCGTCCATGAGCCTCGAGAACTTCACCTGGTACACCGATCCCCAGCGTGTCGAGACAACGGAAATCGAGTCCGACTGGGTTTGCGACGACCTGCCGGCCGGCTTCCGCGTCATCTCCACGCGCCATGAAAGACTGCCCGGGGCGGACGCGCCGGTGACGCACATCGTCTACGGTGACGGGCTTGCCACGGTCTCGGTGTTCATCGCTGAAGGCCAGGACCAGAGCATTGCGCGCCGTTCGAACGTCGGTGCATCCAATTCGTTCAGCATCGAGGTCGGTAATCACCAGGTCACCGCCGTCGGTGAGGTT
>DATABW010000407.1:0-4073 GCA_036259375.1 Woeseiaceae bacterium | reverse complement strand
GGCTGGATCCTGGAGCTCGACCGCGGGCATGGCATCCCGTGGGAAGGCAACTACTCCTCGTGGCTGGAACAGAAGGAGCAGCGGCTGGCCCTGGAGGAGCAGACGGAAAAAGCCCGCCGCAAGGCGATGCAGGTGGAGCTCGAATGGGTTCGCACCAACCCGAAGGGCCGGCAGGCGAAATCCAAGGCGCGCCTGAAGCAGTTCGAGGAGATTTCCTCGCCGGCCTACCAGAAGCGCAACGAAACGAACGAGATTTACATTCCGCCGGGGCCGCGGCTGGGCGACGTCGTGATCGAGGTCGAGCACGTCAGGAAGGGCTTCGGCGACAAGCTCCTGATGAACGACCTGAGCTTCACGCTGCCGGCCGGCGGCATCGCAGGCATCATCGGCCCGAACGGCGCGGGGAAGACGACGCTGTTCCGGATGATTACCGGTTCGGAGGAACCGGATTCGGGGACGATCCGCCTGGGGGACAGCGTCCAGCTCGCGGCGGTCGACCAGTCCCGCGCGAGCCTGGACGACGAGAAAACCGTGTGGGAGGAGATCTCCGACGGCCAGGACGTGATCCGGGTGGGCAGCTTCGAGACGCCGTCGCGCGCCTACGTCGGGCGCTTCAATTTCCGCGGCGCCGACCAGCAGCAGAAGATCGGGCTGTTGTCGGGCGGCGAGCGCAACCGCGTGCACCTGGCGAAGACGCTCAAGTCCGGCGGCAACCTGCTGCTGCTCGACGAACCGACCAACGATCTCGACGTGGAAACCCTGCGCGCGCTGGAGCAGGCGCTGCTGGAATTTCCGGGCTCGGCGGTCGTCATCTCGCACGATCGCTGGTTCCTCGACCGCATCGCGACGCACATCCTCGCGTTCGAAGGCGACAGCGAAGTGGTCTGGTTCGCCGGCAATTACGCCGAGTACGAGGAAGATCGCAAACGGCGCCTGGGCGCCGAGGCCAACACGCCGCACCGGATCAAGTACAAGCGGCTGGATGCGTGAACCTGCTCATCGCCATCGCCGCGGCCGGTGCGCTGCTCACGCTGTTCTTCCTGGCGCGCACCGTCTCCTGCACACGGCGCGGACGCTTCCTGCGAGCCGGCGGCGCGGGGGTCGGCGGCATCGGTTCGGCAGCCATTGCGACGGCCGCCGTGATGCTGGCACTGAGCCTCTACAGCTATGAGCGGCTGACGGCGGAGCAGGTAGTCGCGCGAATCGCGTTCACGCAGTTGGCCCCGGATGCTTACCAGGCGCGCATCATGGTCGATGGCCGGCTGGACCGGCTGTACGAGCTGCACGGCGAGGAATGGCAGATGGATGCGCGTCTCGTCACCTGGAAGCCGCCGGTGACGGTGCTGGGGCTCGATCCCATTTACAAGCTGGAACGGCTGAGCGGACGCTACACGGACATCGGCCGCGAAAGAAGCGAGGAGCGGACAGTCTACGACTTGTCGGAGGCCAGCGCGTTCGACGTCTGGACGGTGGCGCGGCGCTTCCCCGCGCTGACCCCCGGTATCGACGCGTACTACGGCAGCGGAACCTACGCGCCGATGGCCGATGGTGCGCGCTTCGAGGTCTCCCTGAGCCGCGACGCACTGGTCGCCCGGCCCGCGAACGAAGCGGCCCGCGCAGCCCTGGGCACCTGGCGCCCCGGCTCCATGTAGGAGCCCGCCTCACGGGGCGACCCGATCTCACGGCGTGTCGTCCATGGAGAGGCTCCTGCAACCTCGATCCGTATTATGTAGAACCCGCGACGCCGCCGGATCGGGTGCAGGGTTATACTGGCCGGACCCCGCGCGAACGACACAAACAATGACGCGGGCGCCAAGACAAAGAAAAACATGAGCATCACCATAGCGCGCGATCATTCCGTGCACGACAAGACCGGCGAACACTTCGGCCTCGAATGCCCGTATTGCGGCGTCTACTCGCACATGACGCCGGAGTCGGTGCCGGACGTCGACATCGTGCTGCGTCACCGGCCGAAACACGTCGGCCTCGTCTACCAGTGCGACGCCTGCCGCGCCCCGGTGTTCCTGCGCTTTGCCGTGAAGGAATTCGGGAGCGACGAGATCGAGCTGTACCGGAATTTCCTCGAGCTCGAGCGGCCGAAAGAAAAATTCCCGCTCTCCTACCTTCCGGGCCATACGGAACTCCTGTTCCGCGAGGCCCTGTCCTGCTATTCCAACAACAGCTTCAACGCCTTCGCTTCGATGTGCCGCCGGGCCGCGGAAAGCGCCTTCGCCGCGATGGGCGACGGCGGAAAGCTGCGCGCGTTCGACGAAGTGATGGCCGCTCAGGACATCGCCGAGATCGACGACGACAGCTTCGCCCCGATCAAGCAGGTGCTGTTCGAATCCGAGCAGGAGGAGGACCTGCCCATCCTGAACCGCGCCCAGGCCGGCGTCCTGCTCGAAGTCATGAAGGACATGTTCTACCAGTGCTTCGTGCGGCGGGGAAAACTCACCCGCGCGATCAAGGTGCGGCGCTTCTTCGTGCAGGAGGCGAACGGCGGGTTGAGCGCGTAATGGTTTACGCGAGCGCCGCGCGGGCATTGCGGAACATGCGCAGCCACGGCCCGTCATCGCCCCACTCCGGCGGGTGCCACGAATGCTGCGTGGTGCGTACGCTGCGCTCGGGATGCGGCATGGTGATCGTGACCCTTCCATCGGCGCTGGAGAGGCCGCAGATGCCTTCGGCCGAGCCGTTCGGGTTGGCAGGGTAGGCGTCCGTCGCGCGACCATAGTTGTCGACGTAGCGCAGGGCGACCAGATCAGCGGCGGATTGCCGGTCGGCAGCACTCGCGAACACCGCTCGCCCCTCGCCATGCGACGTGGCGACAGGCAGTCGCGATCCCTGCATGCCGGCGAGCCACAGCGATGGGCTGCTGCCGACCTCGACCAGGCTCAGCCGCGCCTCGAACTGCTCCGATTCGTTGCGCGCGAACGAAGGCCAGTGGCGGGTGCCCGGTATGATCTCCGTGAGGCGGGCCAGCATCTGGCAACCGTTGCAGCTACCGAGGGCTAGAGTGCCGTCGCGCGTGAAGAACGCTTCGAACTGATCGCGAGCCAGGGTGTGATACAGGATGGACTTGGCCCACCCGCCGCCCGCGCCGAGCACATCCCCGAAGGAGAAACCGCCGCAGGCGACCAGGCAGTGGTAGCCCGCCAGCGTGTCGCGGCCTTCGAGGATGTCGCTCATGTGCACGTCGACCGGGTCGAAGCCGGCGCGCAGGAACGCGGCCGCCATCTCGTGCTGGCTGTTGACGCCCTGGTCGCGCAGGATGGCGACGCGAGGGCGCACGCCGCCGACGAACGGGGCCGCAACGTTCTCGCCCGGATCGAAGGTAAGGCGCACGTTGAGCCCGGGATCGTCCCGATCGAGGATACGGTCGAATTCCTGCCGTGCGGTCGCGGGATTGTCGCGCAAGGCCTGCAGGCGAAAACTCGTCTCCGACCAGGTGCGCTGAAGCGCGATGCGGTCGAACCGCGCAAGAACGGCGCCTTCCATGCGGAGAGTGAGCCGGTCGTCCGCTTCGACGAGGCCGACGTCGACGCACCTCAATCGGTGCCGCTGCAGCAGCGTGCGCACGTCGTCGTACCGGCTGGCGGCGACCTGCAGCACGGCCCCCAGCTCCTCGTTGAACAGCTCCGCGAGCACATCGGATTCCGAACCGGGAAGATTCAGCGAAACACCGAGCCTTGCGGCGAACATCATTTCCGAGACGGCGGCCAGCAGACCGCCGTCGGAGCGGTCGTGGTACGCGAGGATCAGATCGCGGTTCCGCAGCTCCTGCACCGCGGCAAAGAAAGCCTGCAGCCGCGAAGGCGCGTGCACATCGGGCACCGCACCGCCCTGGCGCCCGAACGCTTGCGCCAGGCAGGAACCGCCCAGGCGATTGGCCCCGTCCGCGAGATCCACCAATAACAGGCGGCTCGGCTCGTGGACGCGCTGCAATTGCGGCGTCGAGTGCCGCCTGACGTCGGCGACGGGCGCGAATGCAGAAACGATCAGCGACACCGGCGAGACGGCCCGGTGCGCACCGGCATCGTCCGACCAGCTCGCCTGCATCGACAGCGAATCCT
>DATABW010000406.1:0-2948 GCA_036259375.1 Woeseiaceae bacterium | reverse complement strand
GACCTCAACCTGCGGATGTATCGTGAGATCCTGACGTATCGCGATGAACCTTCCTGACACCGGAGCCGCTCGGCGACCTGGCGCCTACTTAGGGGCAGGGCTTCGCAGCCGTAGAGCGCGTAACGATCGTATGGGAACGCTGTGGAGGTCGCCAGCCCCCTTCAGGGAGCCCGGCAGGACGTCGGCTGTACCCACCGGCGCCACGCACGCCGCGCGGGGCAGTTCCGGCGCATCAGCTCCGCAGCGCTTTCCCTGCACTCCTCGATCAGCTCGATCTCGTTGCCGTCCGGGTCACGCACCCGTAACGAACGCCCGTTGCGCCAGTGATGGATGTGATCCGGCGTGCCGTTGTCGTCCGCGACCTTGACGCCTAGATCCCAGATCGCCTCCCGCACAAGATCGAGGTCGTCCACCAGGAAGCCCCAGCGTCCGTGCAGGGGCACCGGGCTGCACGAGCTCTCGCCGTACTCGTGAATCGCGAGGAGCGCGTCGCCGGGTGCGGCGAGCGTTGCCGACCGGGGCGGCGCCTGCCTGGTAACGCGGAACCCGAACACCCTTGAATAGAACGCGATGGAACGCCCCAGGTTGCGCGTGGCAATCGTTACGCCCGAAATGCCGCTGGTGGCCAGATGCAGGTTGCCGCCACTCCGCGGGCGGCTGACCAGCTTGCGCACTCGTATCATCGCTTTCTCCTCCTGAGCTATACGGCTCCCACGCCGGACAATGGATAGTCGCGGCGGGTCGCCGGATATCGACATCGTCGCTGCCCAATGCTGCGGTTTTTTTGCATCGTGTTTACAAACTCAGCACGAACAGCAGCAGGATTGCGAGCGGGCAGACAGCGCCCAGCACCACGCGGTAAGCGAGCAAGCCGGGCCCGGCATGCCCGAACTGCTCCTCGAGGAAGCTCACCGGCAGGCGCCAGGCGACGAACAGGCAGGTGAGGAACGCGCTGACCGGCAGCAAGACGTTGGCCGAGGCGTAGTCGAGCAGCTCGAAAATACCTTGTCCCGCTAACGGCGGCACGGCCGCTAGCGGCCGCAGGTCCTCCCACAGGTTGAATGAAAGCACCACAGGCAGCCCGGCAAGCCACAGCACCACACCGACGATGGCAACGGCCGAGTGCCGCGAGAGCCCGAAACGCTCCCGAAGCACCAGGCTTGGCGGTTCCAGTCCCGCGATCGCCGAGCTCAGCGCCGCGAAAGCGAGCAGGAGGAAGAACGCGAGCCCGGCGACCTGCCCGCCCGGCATTTCCGCGAATATCGCGGGCAGCACGATGAAGGCGAGCTCGGGACCTTGTGCCGGGTCCACGCCATAGCGGAATGCAAGCGGAAATACCACGAGGCTTGCCAGTATCGATGCGGCGACGATTGAGCCGCTGACGACGGCCCCCGAGCGCAGCAGCGAGACGCGCCGCGGGAGGTAGGCGCCGTACGCCATCATGATGGCCATGCCGACGCCCGTGGCATAGAAGGCTTGCCCCACTGCCGCCAGCACCAGGCTGCCGTCGAGTTGAGACCAGTCTGCTCGAAACACGAAAGCCGCGCCGCGGTCCAGGTCACCCGCGGCAAACGCGTACACGACCAGCGCGAGCAGCAGCACGAACAATCCGGGGATCATGACCTTGTTCGCCAGCTCGATGCCGCGCGCCAGACCGGCCACCGAGATGCCGACGGCGGCTGCGAGGAAGAGGAAGTGCCACAGTGCGAGCGTCGAGGCCGAGGACAGCAGTGCCTGGAAACGGCGCCCGATTACGCCGGCATCCGCCCCGGCCAGTTCACCCGTCGCAAAGGTGCCGACATAAGCGAACACCCAACCGCCGATTACGGCGTAGTACGTCATGATCGCGAAAATTGCGAGCGTGCCCAGCCAGCCGGTCAGCGACCACCGCGAGGATCGCCCGGAGGCCAACGCCACGGTGCGTACCGCCGCTGGCGGGCTGCCGCGACCGGACCGGCCGAGCATGAATTCCGCCGCGAGAATCGGCGCGGTTACCACCAGGCATACGACGATGAACACGAGGATGAAAACGCCGCCGTACTGCCCCGCGAGATACGGGAAGCGCCACAACGTGCCGAGGCCAACCGCGGCACCGACGGAGACAAAATAAAATGCGAGCTTCGATGACCACTTATTGTTTTCGTTATGCATGATGTGCCGGATTATGTGAACGCGCCCGCTGTGCGACCGGTAAAATTTACATGTTTTTCATCGACGCCGTTGGCGCATACCGACACCGAGCTGCATTCGATTCCACGTTCTGGAAACGCGGGTTGTGCTTCGCCCGAGGGGCGAGTACCTTTGCGTTTTCGCGAATTGCGCGGCCACTCCGGGTCGCGACGGGTTCGCCGGGCAAGACGCCTTACGGGGACGACGCCAGTGCACCCCCTCCTTGCCTGACTTGCTCCAAGTACACATACAACGGAAATAACTATATGGGAACCAACCCAACGGGTGCCATTGCGCCCTCCGGTTTCGCGGCCGATTCGGAGATCAATCCTGTCGAATTGCTGCGGGCATTGCAGTGCGTGCGCAACGGCGATTTTTCAGTCCGGCTCCCGAGCGACTGGACCGGTCTCCCCGGCAAGATCGCCGATACCTTCAACGAAGTCGTCATCGCCAACCATCACCTCGCGACGGAGCTCAGCAAGGTCAGCGAGGCCGTGGGGCGCCGCGGCCGGACGCGCCAGCGCGTGCGTTTCGACCGCCGCGTCGGCTCCTGGGGTGCCATGGAGAACTCGGTCAACGAGCTGATCGAAGACCTGCTGTGGCCGACCACCGAGGTCACGCGCAGCATCGCAGCCGTCGCGCGCGGTGACCTGTCGCGAACCGTGCCGCTGGAGGTGGAAGGGCGCCGTATCGAGGGCGAATTCCTGCGTTCGGCGCAGATCGTCAACACGATGATCGAGCAGCTTCGCGTCTTCACGTCCGAGGCGACCCGCGTCGCC
>DATABW010000405.1:0-2207 GCA_036259375.1 Woeseiaceae bacterium | reverse complement strand
AATGAGGGCTCCTACTGCTCTCGTCCTGACGCAGTTGCAGGACCCTCGGGGGTCGCCCGTTAGACGGGCTCCTACACAGCCCGTCGGCCGGAGCGGGTTTAACGCTTCGAGAACTGCGTGGCGCGGCGGGCTTTGCGCAGGCCGACTTTCTTCCGTTCCACTTCGCGGGCGTCGCGGGTGACGAACCCGGCTTTGCGCAGCTTCGCGCGCAGCGACTCGTCGTATTCCATCAGCGCTCGCGTCAGGCCGTGGCGTATAGCGCCGGCCTGGCCGGTGGTGCCGCCGCCGGTGACGGTCACCTTGACGTCGAGCTGGTTCTGCAGGTCCATCAACTCGAGCGGCTGCTTCACGATCATGCGGGCCGTCTGCCGGCCGAAGAAGTTGTCCAGCGGCTTCTCGTTGACGGTGATCGAGCCGCTGCCGGACGTAAGATACACGCGCGCCGTGGAGGTCTTGCGCCGCCCGGTGCCGTAGAATTGTGTGTCGCTCATTCCTTATCCTCTCGTGCCTGGGGGCGCTTCAGACGTTGATTTGCAGCGGTATCGGCTGCTGCGCTTCGTGCGTGTGCTTCGGCCCGGCGAAGACCCGCAGCTTCGAATACATCTTTCGCCCCAGCGGGTTCCGCGGCAGCATCCCCTTTACAGCGAATTGCAGCGCCCGTTCCGGCGATTCGTTCAGGAGCTTCTCGAGCGAGGTCGACTTCAGGTTGCCGATGTAGCCGGTGTGCCGGTAATACATCTTGTCCTTCATTTTGTTGCCGCTGACCCGGATCTTCTCCGCGTTGACGACCACGATATAGTCGCCGGTGTCCACGTGCGGCGTGTATTCCGGCTTGTGCTTGCCCCGCAGGCGGCGCGCGATCTCGGTCGACAGGCGCCCGAGCGTCTGCCCGCTGGCGTCGATCAGGTACCAGTCCTGCTTCACATCCTGCGGCTTGGCAGAAAACGTCTTCATTGATCTTCGGATTCCGGTTGGGGAACGTCGAGACGGCCGCGTCCCGGCGAAAGGCGCGGAATTCTAGCGGAGGCACCGGTGCAATGCAACCGCCGCCACGGGGCTCGTCCCGGGGCTCCGGCGGACAAAAGGAGCTGTATTTCAGACACTTGGCTCGTTTGGCGGGCTCAGAAGGAGTACTCCAGCGATATCGCAGCAAACCGGTCGGTGTTCTCGCTGCCCACCGGCACCGAGCTGTTGTTCTTGACGGGGTAGGACGCCACCAGCGCCAGGTCCTCCACCAGGCGCGCCTTCACCGCCGACACCGTTTCCAGCCAGGTATTGTCGGGACCGGACTCGGCGGCCACCGTCTGGGCGAACTCGGCCGTTTTGCTGAACTTCCACTGGTAGGTGAAGCCGCCGCGCTTTATCAGCTCATCCTCCATGGTGCCGTCGGCGAGTTCTGCCTGCCGGGCGCCGGCGCCGATCTCCACGTTGAGCACGTGCGCTCCCGTATCGATCAGTCGTCGGCCGTAGCCGACCGTCTCCGACAACTGCTGCTCGTAGCCGCTGAAGCGATCCTTACGCCAGTTGACACGAACGAACAGGAAGTCGGATTTCGTCAGGCTGTACTCGCTTTTCCAGCCCACACCATAGGCTTCCGCCGTCGTGTCCGTGTTTTCGCTGGACTTGATCGCGGTCCCTTCCAGGGAATGCAGCCAGAGATCGTCGTCGAAGGAAATCGAAAACCCGGAATTGAGGCTCGAGCTCTCCGTATTGCCGCTCGTCGCGAGGTAACCCAGCGCGGCTTTGATCAGCCATGGATCCGCCTCCGCGACCGCCGCGGGAGCAGGCGCCTGCTGCGCCTGCGTCTCGAACGCCAGTACTAGTGTGCCGATGACAAGCAGCGTCGCACGTCGCATCGTGCCGGCCTCCCCGGGAACGCCTTGGTTTCTGGACAGCAGCTGGTGTGGCCGGCGCAAGTGTTTCGCCGAAGCCGCCTGCGGCAGCGCTCGGCCGCCGAGGGTCGCGCAGTATAGCGTCAGCGAGGTCAGGCGCAAGTAATCCTGGTTATAATGCCGCGCAATGGAGGACCGGCGCCTGAGTTCGCTCGACCGCTTGCTGTCAGGACTCGACGGCGCGTTGCGCGCCGTTGCGGCGCCCTCGCCTCGCGCTTCCCGTCCGTTCCCTGCCGAAGGCGTCCCCGAGCAGCCGTTGTCCGACACGGAACGCCGCCACGCGGCCGCGCTGATGCGTGTGAATCATGCCGGCGA
>DATABW010000404.1:0-2296 GCA_036259375.1 Woeseiaceae bacterium | reverse complement strand
GAGCTGGAGCGGATCGAGCTGCCCGAATACACCGACGAGGTCTGGCATGGCTACCTGCCGGGCGCCCGCCCCGGCACCACCTACGGCTACCGCGTCCACGGGTCCTATGCGCCCGAGGCCGGGCACCGCTTCAACCACAATAAGCTGCTCATCGACCCTTATGCCAAGCAGCTCGTCGGCAGCCTCAAATGGGGCCCGGAGATTTTTGGCTATCAGCTCGACGCGAGCGACAAGGACCTGTCGTTCGACGAGCGCGACAGCGCCGCCTTCGTGCCGAAGTGCCGGGTCATCGATCCCGCCTTCACTTGGGGCAACGAGCGCCGCCCCGCGGTGCCGTGGGAGCAGACGATCGTCTACGAGACGCATGTGCGCGGCTTCACCATGATCCACGACGGCGTGCCGCCGGAGCTGCGCGGCACCTTCGCTGGCCTCGCGGATCCGGCCGTGATCGACTACCTGCGGGGGCTCGGCATCACCTCGGCGGAGCTCCTTCCGATTCACGCCTTCGTGGACGACGATTATCTCCTGCAGAAGGGCCTGAAGAACTACTGGGGCTACAACACGATCGGCTTCTTCGCGCCGGACCCGCGCTATCTCAGCACGCCGTTCGTCAACGAATTCAAGGAAATGGTGAACCAGTTCCACTCCGCGGGAATCGAGGTGATCCTCGACGTGGTCTACAACCATACGGCGGAAGGCAACGAACTCGGGCCGACGATCTCGTTAAAGGGCATCGATAATCTGAGCTACTACCGGCTGCTGCCCGACGAAAAGCGGTTCTACATCAACGACACGGGCACAGGTAACACGGTCAATCTCAGCCACCAGCGCGTGCTGCAGATGGTCGCCGACTCACTCCGCTACTGGGCGCAGGAGATGCGCGTCGACGGCTTCCGCTTCGACCTCGCCACCATCCTGGCGCGCGAGCCCTACGGCTTCGACGAGGGCGGCGGTTTTCTGGACGCCTGGCGCCAGGATCCAGTGCTGTCGCAGATAAAACTTATCGCCGAGCCATGGGACATCGGCCCCGGCGGCTACCAGGTCGGCCATTTCCCGCCGGGCTGGGCGGAGTGGAACGACAAGTTCCGCGACACCGTTCGCGCCTACTGGAAGGGCGACGAAGGAAAGCTTCCGGAGCTCGCCAAGCGCATCACCGGCTCGGGCGACCTGTTCAACCGCCGCGGCCGAAAACCGTGGGCGAGCGTCAACTTCATCGCCGCGCATGACGGTTTCACGCTGCACGACCTCGTCTCTTACAACGACAAGCACAACGACGCGAACGGTGAGGAGAACCGCGACGGCCACTCCCACAACCTGTCCTGGAACCACGGCGTAGAGGGCCCGACCGACGACCCCGACATCAACGAGCTCCGCGAGCGCCAGAAGCGCAATTTCCTGGCCACGCTGCTCCTTTCGCACGGCACGCCCATGCTGCTCGCCGGCGACGAGTTCGGCCGTACGCAGAACGGCAACAACAACGCCTATTGCCAGGACAACGAGCTGAACTGGATCAACTGGAATCTCGGGCCGGACGGGCAGGGCCTCGTCAACTTCGTCCGAAAACTCATCACGCTCCGCAAGGCCTATCCGATCCTGCACCGCGGCCGCTTCCTCGTCGGCGAATACAACGAGGACCTCGACGTCAAGGACGCCACCTGGTTCTCGCCGAGCGGCGACGAGATGACGCCGGAGCAGTGGCAGGATCCGCGCGCCAAATGCTTCGGCGTGGTGCTCGACGGCCGCGCGCAGCCGACCGGCATCCGCCGGCGCGGCGCCGACGCCACGATCCTGCTCGTCCTCAATTCCCACCACGACGTGGTGAACTTCACGCTGCCCTCGGTCCCGGAGGGGGACAGCTGGCTCTGCCTGATCGACACCAACACGCCCGAGCGGATCGACGAGGACCCGCACGCCTTCGGCGAGGTCTACCAGGTGAAGGGGCGGTCCTTCCTGCTCTTCGCGCTGGCGCGGCGTGGACGCCAGTCCCGCTCCGTCAGGGCGGGCATGGAGGCGCTCCGGGAGGTGGCCGAGCGTCCGTTCCGGAGGGATTCGGGTGCAGTCTAATGCATGCCCAGAAGCATCGCTCGAATCAGCCCTGAGAGAGCCTCTCGGCCGGTGGCAGGAAGCGTGACACGTTCCGCCAGTTGCCGACGCACGGGCTGCCGATTGGGCTTGCATTCGGCGGCGGTGCTGGAGACCAAGCAGACACGCTTGAATATCGTCTCCGAGCGGTTCATTCAGGGCGTCCGCAAGGAGCCGACCTCGGGCCCCAAAAGCTGCGGCACAAACTCGGGCG
>DATABW010000403.1:0-2200 GCA_036259375.1 Woeseiaceae bacterium | reverse complement strand
CCGGTACCGTCTATTCGGCGGCGGCCGTCATGCGCTGGCTCAGCTCGACGGGTGGCACGTACCCGCTGATCAAAGTGCCGTCCTCGAGGACGAGCGCGGGAGTGCCGCGGAGCCCGACCTCCTGGCCCAGCGCGTAATGGTCGTGGATGATCGAGGCGTCGCAGGTTTTCGACTCGAATTCACGATCGAGCTTGGCGAGGGTCAGGGCCTCCTTGCGATCGGCGGCGCACCAGACGCGTTCGGCCGTGGTCCAGGATTCCGACTCCGGCCCATTGCGCGGATAAAGCAGGTAGCGCACTTCGATGCCCTGCTCGAGGTATTCGTCAATCTGGCTGTGAAAGCGACGGCAGTAGGTGCAGTCGACATCGGTAAAGACGGATAGCACGTGCTTCACCTCGTCCGGTGCGAAGACGATGGTGCGCTCCTCCGGGACTGCTTCCATCATCTCGAGCCGCGCCTCGTTGCGCGCGACCTCTGTCAGGCTGATCTCGTCGTCGATGTCGATCAGGTCACCCTGGAAGAGGTATTTCCCGTCGCCCGAGATGTACGCAATGAGGGTGCCTTTGCGGATCGTGTACCAGCCGGGTACCGGGCTGGGTTGCACGTGCTCCGGCCGTACCTCGTTGAAAGTGGCAACCGCTTTTGCGCGTGCTGTTTCGAGTCCGGGCGCCGCCTCATCGGCAGCGGGGGATTGGGCGGCTGCCGGCAATGCGGCAAGCGAAAGCGCGATCGTCACGATCGGGATCAGGAGCGGGTTCTGTTTCATCCAGCGGTTCTCGTGATGGGCCGTCGCCGGCGGGCGGTGGGGAATGTGTCCGGTTCGACAGGCCCCCGGCATGCCGGTTCCGCCGCCCCGTCAGGGCAGCGAGTGTAGCAGCTCAGCCCCGGGGATGGTGCTGGCCGTGCAGGTCCTTCAGGCGTTCGCGGGCTACGTGCGTGTAGATCTGCGTGGTCGAGAGATCGCTGTGCCCGAGCAGCAGTTGCACGACTCGCAGGTCGGCGCCCCGGTTCAGCAGGTGCGTGGCAAAGGCATGCCGCAGGCTGTGTGGCGACAGCTTCTTGTTGATGCCGGCTTTTTGCGCGTAGCGCTTGATGATGTGCCAGAAGGCCTGGCGCGTCATGCATTCGCCGCGGCGGGTGGGGAACAGGTAGTCCGTCTGGCGCTCGAGCAGGATCTCCATACGCGGGCTGTCGATGAAATCCTTGAGCCAGCGTTGCGCCTCCTCGCCGAGCGGAATGAGACGCTCGCGTCCGCCCTTGCCGACGATCCGCAGCACCCCCTGGTTGAAGTTCACCTGCGACTGTCTCAGGCTGATGAGCTCCGATACCCTCAGCCCTGTGGCGTAGAGCAGCTCGAGCATCGCCCGATCGCGATGGCCGAGCGGCTCGTCGGTATTCGGCGCCTGCAGCAGCGCGTCCACTTCGTCTTCCGTCAAGGTCTTCGGCAGCGAGCGGCCGATGCGTGGCATGTCGATATCGGCAGTCGGATCCGTATCGCGCAGGCCCTCGCGCATGATGTAACGAAAGAAGCGGCGGAAGCTCGACAGCTGCCGCGCCGTCGAGCGCGGCTTGGCGCCGCTTTCGACGCGACGCGCGATGAAGTCCAGGAGATCGGCTTTCTCCGCCTCGTGAATGGGAATGTTACGCTCCGACAGCCCGCGCCACAGGGTCATCAGGTCGGCGCGATAGGCGCCGAGGGTATTCGCCGACAGTCCGCGCTCGGTCCAGATGGCATCCAGAAAGCGATCCACCAGCTGTTCCGAACTGGCGGTGCGCATCGATGCGGCTTTATTCTGCTGAGTACCGGCCATAGCTGCCATATTGATCCCCCGGCAATCCCTGCCCTGGCCGCCGCAATTGGCAAGCGACGGATTTTTCGAGATTTTGAGTATGATGAGCGGCGTTCTGCACCGGCGTGACCGCTGTCACAGATTCGCCACGGCATTAACATAAGCGACTCGCGTCACAGTGTCGCGTGCGAAACAGGCGGGCACGAGGCCTCCGCCCAATGATGGCAGCCGCCCCGAACTCCGAGGGATGATGGAAAAAATCGCCGACAAGATCGCCCCGGGCTCGGCCGCCGACGCCCGCGGACGAACCGCCGGACTGCTTTACGGCATTTACGCCTGGCTAGCGTTCGTCATCTGTTTCAGCGGCGCCGTCCTCTGTGCCCTGGCGGTCCCGGGCCTCGAGCGCCGGC
>DATABW010000402.1:0-4043 GCA_036259375.1 Woeseiaceae bacterium | reverse complement strand
ATCAAAAAGAGACTCGGCGGCTTGGCCCGGCTGCACACGTCGCGGGACGCGAATTTTAAAGCGCCCCTGCCCCGGACACAAGCCCGGAAATGCCTGATTAGCAAGCAGAGTTGCAGGAAAATTCAGGCAGTTGCCGGAGTGTCTTCGCCGCGGGCGGCCGGTGGTGGGCGATGGTGGTTTCGAACCACCGACCTCCACGATGTCAACGTGGCGCTCTACCCCTGAGCTAATCGCCCGGCCGGAACAGGCGCGCAAAGATACTGGAGGTCAAGGGCTTGCGCAACCGGATCGGACAGGGCTGGTGGCACGCATTCTGTACCGCCGGGCTGGCGGAGCCGCCGACCTCAACCGGCCAGGCGGGTGGGGAGGCCGACGGCGGCTTTGCGGAGGCGCTGGATCTCGTCGCGGAGGCGGGCCGCTTCCTCGAATTCGAGGTCGCGGGCGTGCTGGAGCATCTGCTTTTCGAGTCTTCCGGCCTTCTTCAGCAGCTGGTCCGGGGTCATCGAGTCGTAGGCGGCGGCCTCTTCGGCGGCGCGGCGGCGGCCGCGGCCCGGCACCGGGTTGGCGGCTTCCATGATGTCGGTCACCTGCTTCACGATCGTGGCCGGCGTGATGCCATGGCGGTGGTTATGGTCCACCTGCTTTTGCCGGCGCCGGCTGGTTTCCTCGATGGCGCGCTGCATAGAGCCGGTGACGTTGTCAGCGTACAGCAGTGCCTTGCCATTCAGGTTGCGGGCCGCGCGACCGATCGTCTGGATCAGCGAGCGGTCGGAGCGCAGGAAGCCCTCCTTGTCCGCATCGAGAATTGCGACCAGGGAGACTTCCGGCATGTCGAGGCCCTCGCGCAGCAGGTTGATGCCGACCAGCACGTCGAAGCGGCCGAGCCGCAGGTCGCGGATGATTTCCATGCGCTCCACGGTTCCGATGTCGGAGTGAAGATAGCGGACCTTGACGCCGTGCTCCTGCAGGTAATCGGTGAGGTCCTCCGCCATGCGCTTGGTCAACGTGGTGATCAGCACGCGTTCGTCAGCCGCCACGCGCGCGCGGATTTCCGACAGCACGTCGTCCACCTGCGTGCGGGCGGGCCGCACTTCCACTTCCGGATCGACGAGCCCGGTCGGGCGCACCACCTGCTCGACGACCTTGTCGGAATGCTGTTCCTCGTAGGGGCCGGGCGTTGCGGAGACATAAACGGTCTGCGGTGACATCGATTCGAACTCGTCGAAGCGCAGGGGCCGGTTGTCGAGCGCCGACGGCAGGCGGAACCCGTACTCGACCAGCGTCTCCTTGCGCGAACGATCGCCGCGGTACATGCCGCCGATCTGCGGCACCGTCACGTGACTCTCGTCGATGATCAGTAGCGCGTCGTCCGGCAGGTAATCCAGCAGGCAGGGCGGCGGCTCGCCCGGTGCCCTGCCCGACAGGTAACGCGAATAGTTCTCGATGCCGGAGCAGTAGCCCAGCTCCCGGATCATCTCGAGGTCGAACAGCGTACGCTGCTCCAGTCGCTGCGCCTCCAGGAGCTTGTTCGTTTTGCGAAGGTGCTCGAGCCGTTCGGCGAGCTCGACCCGGATCTGCTCCACCGCCTCCAGCAGCCGCTCCCGCGGGGTGACGTAGTGCGTCTTCGGGAAGATCGTCAGCCGCGGCACCCGGCGCGTGATCTCGCCCGTCAGCGGATCGAAATACGACAGCGACTCCACCTCGTCATCGAACAGCTCGATCCGGACCGCATCGCGCTCGGACTCCGCCGGGAACACGTCGATGACCTCACCGCGCACCCGGTAGAAGCCCTGCGACAGTTCCATGGGGTTGCGCTTGTACTGCATCTCGGCGAGCCGTCGCAAGACGGTGCGCTGGTCGATGCGATCGCCGCGCGACAGGTGCAGCACCATGCTGAAATAGGCTTCCGGATCGCCCAGGCCGTAGATGGCGGAGACGGTTGCAACGATGACGGCGTCGTGACGCTCGATCAGCGCCTTGGTCGCGGACAGGCGCATCTGTTCGATGTGCTCGTTGATCGAGGCGTCCTTCTCGATGTACGTATCCGAGCTCGGGACGTACGCCTCCGGCTGGTAATAATCGTAATACGACACGAAGTACTCGACGGCATTGCGCGGAAAGTATTCGCGAAACTCGCCGTAGAGCTGGGCAGCGAGCGTCTTGTTCGGCGCGAGCACGATAGCCGGGCGCTGCACGGACTCGATGACGCTCGCCATCGTGAACGTCTTGCCGGAGCCGGTGACGCCGAGCAGCGTCTGCTTCGCAAGCCCGTCTTCCAGCCCCTCGACGAGGCCGCCGATCGCCGCCTCCTGGTCCCCGGCGGGCTTGTACCGGGACACGAGCTGCAGGCGGTTTTTGGCCCCGGCGTCGCTCTTCTTGGGGAGATGTGTGGCTTCGCGTACCATTCGCTGCTGTTTACCGGAGCAAACTCTTGAGTTTATCAGTTTCAGATCGCATGGCCCGGGTGCGGCCGTCGCCGACCAGCGCCATCGTGGCGCTGACCGCGGAGCTGCGCGGGCAAGGTCGGGACATCATCAGCCTGGGCGCGGGCGAACCGGATTTTCCCACGCCCGAACACGTGCGCCTGGCCGGCATCGAAGCCATCCGCTCCGGCCAGACCCGCTATACCCCGCTCGACGGCACGCGCGAAATCAAAGCCGCGATACAGCGCAAATTCGAGCGCGACAACTCGTTGCGTTACGAACTCGACCAGATTCTCGTGTCGAACGGCGCCAAGCACACCCTGTTCAACGCCTGCCTCGCCGTGCTGAACCCGGGCGACCAGGCCATCGTGCCGGCGCCGTACTGGGTCTCGTATCCGGACATGGTGCGGCTGGCCGACGCCGAGCCGGTGATTATCGACACCGGGATCGCCAGCGGGTTCAAGATTTCTCCGGAGGGACTGGACGCGGCGATCACCGAACGCACGCGCCTGCTGTTCCTGAACAGCCCTTCGAACCCCACCGGCGCCTGCTATTCGCGCGAGGAGCTGGCGGCGCTCGGGGAAGTGCTGCTCGGCTACCCCAAGGTGCTGATCCTGGCGGACGATATCTACGAGCACATCTACTGGGGCGATGAGCCCTTCTGCAGCTTCGCCGAAGCATGCCCGGCGCTGTACGACCGGACGGTCACGATCAACGGCGTTTCGAAGTGCTATGCAATGACCGGCTGGCGGATCGGCTACGCCGGCGGCCCGAAACCGGTCATTAACGCCATGAAAACGCTCCAGAGCCAGAGCACATCCAACCCCTGCAGCATCTCGCAAGTCGCGGCTGCGGCGGCCCTGGATGGCGACCAGTCTTTCGTCGGAAAAATGACGGCCGCTTATCGTTCACGCCACCAGTACATCGTCGACGCGCTGAACAACCTCCCCGGCTTCGAATGCCGCCGCAGCGATGGCGCGTTCTACGCCTTTCCGCGGGTCAACGGGGCGCTGGACAAGCTGGGGCTGTTCGACGACGCCGAGCTCGTTGCGCATTTCCTGAAGCAGGCCGACGTCGCCATGGTGCCGGGCAGCGCCTTCGGCGCGCCGGGTTACGTGCGCATCTCCTTCGCCTGCTCGATCGATGAATTGCAGGAGGCGGTGAGCCGGCTTGGCAAGGCCTTGATGTAGAATGGAATGAGGTGCGCGACGGGCGGTTTCCGTCTTGACTTGGGGCTACCGCTGGACCAGAATGCCGCCCCTGCCGCGCTCGCGGATCCGAAAAATTCCCCGGTAGCTCAGTTGGTAGAGCGGTTGACTGTTAATCAATTGGTCGCTGGTTCGAGTCCGGCCCGGGGAGCCACCTTGCCTGCTTACGTGTGACGACTGATGAACTCGCGTGCCACGCGAGCCATCTCGTCGAACACGTCTTCGCGATTCCCGCGGGAGCGTTTCAGAACACGATATCCATGATCGGCCGTTTTGAGCCAGTGTAGCTCCGCTGTCCCAAGGGCCGACACGAGCGGACCGAGCAGAGCGCGTTCGGCGAGCGCGTCCCGGGTGCCGGACAGGAACAGCATGGGCAGGCGGATTGCCGCCAGGTGGGCGGCCCGTTCGGTAC
>DATABW010000401.1:0-5949 GCA_036259375.1 Woeseiaceae bacterium | reverse complement strand
AACTGTGCCCGTTCGCAAACGCGTGCACGCCCATCTTTTCGAAGAAATCGGGATCTTCGGCGAAGGGAGCGAGAATCTGGATCTCCGGTGGCGCGCGCCCCCCTTCGGAGACGATCTTCTTGCCGATCTGGCGAGCCGTCTGTGCGGACGACTGGTGCGCAATCATGGCATGCATCATGTCGTTCAGGTTTTCCACGAAGAACTTCCAGTTCGAATCGTGATGGTAGCGCAGCACACCGCCGGCTACCTCGAGCTTGCCTTCCGGTGAACGATCGATCATGTTGTCGATGGATGCCGCCGTCGGACCCAGCCACGTCCCGAGGTCGGGTGCGTCGGCCGCCAGGCTGGCGAAGATGAAGCCCCGGTAGCTTTCGGCGCGCGGAACCTTCGTCAGGTTCATGCACGCGCTGCCCTTGCTCAGGCCCAGCGCCTCGTACGCGCGATCGCCGCCGGTTATGTGGTGGCAGACGCCATCCGTCCTGTAGGTCCAGCCGTGATACCCGCAACGGAGCATCGGCGCTCGCCCGGATTCCAGCTCGACCACCTTTGCGCCCTTGTGCGCACACCGGTTGAAAAACAGGTGAAAGGTATCTTTGTCATGTCGCACGAGCAGCACCGGCTGCCGCGCGAGCTCGGTGGTGAAGAAATCGCCCGGTTGCGGTATCTGGCTCTCATGGGCGATGTAGATCCATGCACGGCCCCAGATTCTCTCCATCTCGAGCTCGAATATTTCCGGATCCGTGTACACGCGGCGGTCCACTGCATCGTTCCGCACCAGCTCGCGCAATTGGTCGCGACTCCAGTTCATTCGCATCTCCTCCTCACAGCGCCAGCGAGCCGAGGCTGGATCCGCCGCACACGAACAGATTCTGCCCGGTGATGAAGCCGTTGTCCGGCGACAGCAGGAACATGACGGCACGCGCCACGTCGTCCGGCTGCCCCAGCCGCTTGACGGGGATCGATTCGGCGATGCGTTCGGCCCGGTCGCTTTCCTCCGGCACGATCTCCGTGAACATGTCCGTGACGACCGGCCCCGGCGATACGGCATTGACCGTGATGCCGTGGCGGCCGAGCTCCAGCGCCCAGGTCCGGACCAGCCCGAGCTGCCCCGCTTTCGTCGCCGCGTAGCCCGTACGGGTCGGCAGGCCGAGCATCGCGCGCGACGCGACGATCACGACGCGCCCGAAATGCGCGGCTTTCATCGCGTCCAGCGTCCCCTGCACGAGCGCGATGGCGGCATGGATATGCAGCCGGGCCAGGTAGCCTACGTCGGTGAGCTCGACATCCTCGATCAGCGCGGGCCTGATGACGCCGGCGTTGTGGACGACGTTCGTGATCGCATGGCGAGCCGCCAGTTCACGAATCACCGCTTGCGTTGCATCCGCATCCGAAAGATCGACCGGCGCATCCACCAGGCGCTCGTGCGATATCGTCGAGGTCCTGCGCGAAAGATTCAGCACCCGGTAGCCAGAGTCGAGCAGGTGACGACTGATACTCGCACCGATGCCGGCGCTGCCGCCCGTAACCAGCGCTACCGGTTCGTTGCTCATTGCCGCTCCCGCTCCACTCGTTCGACAGGTCTGGTTGCGATCAGTACCGATCGCAGCGCACCGACGATTCTATCGTGCACGTCGACGATGTCACCGGCTGTTACGTCGTCATCGGGAACGTGCGCGATCACGACCGGCCCGGCGTCGAGCAGGACGGAACATATGCGCCACGGCGCGCGCTCCCGGAAGTCCTGATGCAGGCTCGCATGCACGATGCCGCTGGAAATCACGCGCCCGCCTGGTGGCACTTCCGACCACGACAACTCGCCCGAAAGGCACTGCCGGCAGACGTCCCGCGAGGGATACTGCACCGCACCGCAGTCTCCGCAGGTCTGCAACGTCAACCTGCCATCGCGCGCATGTGCCGCATGCTCGCGATGCGCACTCGTCGTTTCGAATTCCGGGAACTTAAGAATCGGCGCGCTCCAGCACGGCGGCACTCGTGCAGACGCCGCGGTCGTAGTTGGCATACCCAAATCCGCTCACCAGCCCCAGGCGTGCACCCTGCACCTGCCGTCCGGCTGCCGTGCCGGTGAGCTGGCGCAGCGCTTCGACCAGACCGAGAAAGCCTCCGGCGAAGCCCGCCTGCCCGGAGGAAAGCTGGCCGCCACTCGTGTTGTGGGGCAGCCCGCCGCGTCCGACGACGCCGGAGGACTTGCGGATGAATTCGGCAGCCGATCCTTTCGCGCAGAAGCCGAGGTCCTCGAGCTGGATGAAGGACATCACCGGGTAATCGTCGTAGGTTTCGAGGAGGTCCATATCGCCAGGGCCGGCGCCGGCCTGCTCGTAAAAGCGTTCGCAGTCGCCTGCCCAGCCGCCCCGCAACTGTACCGGGTCTTCCGGGAAGGCATTGTGCCGCTCGAGCACGGCGCGGACGCGAGTGTACCGAAGACCCCGTTTCGCCGCCTGGTCTTCCCTCAACACGAGGAAGCCCTCGCCGCCCGCGCAAGGCATCACGCAGTCGAACAGGTGCAGCGGCTCGACGATCGGCCGCGCGGCAAGGTAGGCCTCCATCGTGAGCGGCTCCCGCAGCAGCGCGTGAGGGTTGGCGCCTCCGTTCTCGCGCTGCTGAATACAGAAGCGGCCGAAATCCTCGCGGCCGGTGCCATAGCGCTGCATGTACGCGGCGGTAATGAGCGCGAACACCGCATTGGGACCGCCGGCGCCGTACGGCCACACGGCCTCCATCGAGAACCGGCTGAAGCGGCTTACCTGCTCCGCGAACAGCCCCGGCGCCTGCGCGTCGCCGGCAATGCAGGCCACGATCCCGGCATCGCCGCACTGCACCGCACGCGCCGCACGTTGCAGCGCGATGACGCCGCTTGCGCCACCGTAAGGAAGGGACGTGAGCCACCGCGGCGACAACCCGAAGTGCTCGACGAGAGCCGGGATCGCGTCCGGACGGAGGGACATGCTCGCCACCGCCAGCCCGTCCACGTCGCCCTTCGCGATGCCGGTCGTGTTCAGCACACCGGCGAGGGTGCGGCCGAGAAACCACGGCGCGCGCTTGTCCGACCGGCGCACGTAGGCTTCCGTGTACGGCCCCGCCACGGCGACTCCCGCATAGTCCCGCGCCTGCGCCATCGCGATCAGCCCGTCCTCGCTCGCCGGTGCTTCTTCAATTCCCTAAGGTCGAAGCAGGTGGAGTCGGCCACGCAGGCTGCCCCGTGTTTCCGCACCTCCGCGCGGTTCACCTTCTGCGACGCCGTAAGCGGCAAGCGGTCGGTAAACGCGACATAGGCAGGCGCCTTGAAGTACGACAGCTGTTGCAGGCAATGAGCCACGAGCGCACGTGCCTCGATTTCCGTTGCGCTCTCCGCGGGGACGACCAGCGCGAACACTTCCTCGCCGCGCAGCTCGTCGGCTACGGCCGTAACGGCGCAATTGAGGACCAGGGGGTGAGCGAGCAGGACGGCCTCGACTTCCACGGCGGCGATATTCTCGCCGCTGCGCCGGATGATGTTCTTGCGGCGGTCGACGAAGTAGAGCAAACCGCCGCTGCCTTCCCGAACCACGTCGCCGGTGTGGAACCAGCCGCCCGCCCAGGCCTCGCGGGTCGCCCGCTCGTCCTTGTAGTAGCCGCTGAAGAAGCCTTTGCGCGGATCCGCACCGCGCGCGCGCACCCAGAGCTCCCCGGGCTGGCCTTTATCCACGTCCTTGCCGCGCTCGTCGACGACGCGGTGCTCCGAGCCGCGAGCGAGCCGCCCGATGCATCGTTCGCCGACGTGCCGCGGCTCCCGATCGGCGATCGTAACGGCGCCCGCGCCGGTTTCGGTCATGGACCATGCCTCCAGCAGCGGAAATCCGAAGCGCTGCTCGAAGAGCGCATGGTGGCGAGGGTCGCACCCGGCGCCGAAGCCGAATTTAACCTGTGCGCCGACGTCGTCGTCGCCGGACCGGGGGAGCGTCAGCAGAATCGCCGGCATGACCCCGAGATAATGGATCACGGTGGCACCCTCCTCGCGTACCGTCCGCCACCACGACGAGGGATGGAACCGGTCGAGCTGTACGACGCAGGCGCCGCGGAGCAGAGCGGCCATGAAGGACACGCAAAGCGCGTTCATGTGATGCGGCGGCAGCGGGGTCAGCAACCGATCGTCGGCAGTCAGCGTGCACGCGCCGCCGAGGCCCGTGTACCAGCGGCCCATGCCCAGGAAATATTCGTTCGACAGCATGCAGCCTTTCGGATGGCCCGTCGTCCCGGACGTGTAAAGCAGCGCAGCTTCACGCCTTTCCAGGCCCGGGATGACGGCGGCATCCCGTTCAGCGCCCGCGCAGAATTCCGTCAGCCCCACGGCACGGCAGCCGGCGCCTGCAAGCTCCCCGAACCGGGTGGCGTGTTCGTCGGCGCAAACGACCAGCGCCGCGTCGCTGTGGGCGATGATTCGCGCGATGTCCCGGTCGGTGCCGCCGCTGTTCACCGGGACCACGCTGATTCCGAGCCCGTTCAGCGCCAGCAGATGGAGATAGACGTCCGGCCGGCTGTCGAACGCCACTGCAACGCGCGCATCCGCCTCCAGCCCGTGAGCGGCATACAACCGCTGCAGGCGGCCGACCTCCCGCCGGGCTTCGCCGTAGGTCCAGCTCACCGGCGGGACTGCACCGCCGTTCGTGCCTGTCGCCGGGGCGCGCAGGAACGGGCGCGTGCCGAACGTAGCAGCGGCATCGCAAAAGGCCTCGAAGATACTGTTGGCGTTCAGGTCATGCTCCATCGAGAACATCCCGCTGCTGCCTGCAGCGCGTGATAGCATGCGGCAGACGCGGCCCCTGTTCACGAAGCCTGTGATAGCGGACGCGGCGGGGATCTGAATGTACCAGTCATTCCCAATCAACACGATACGCCAGGAAGAGCGCTTCGACTATTTCCTGAGCGTGATCGACGAGGTCTTCTGCCCGATGCATTGCGCACCGGGCGGCAGCGCCGATCAGTTCATCGCCCAGCTCGATTCGGCCAATCTCGGCGGGTTGCGGCTGGCCCGCATCAGCACCTCCCCGGTCGCGGTTTCGCGCCGGCCTCGCGACGTCGCACGGATCCAGGACCCTCCCTACCTGCTGAAGTTCCAGATTCGGGGCGAGGCCCGCTGGTCGCAGCGCGGACGCGAGGTGCACCTTCGTCCCGGCGACTTCGTCATCGCTTCCACGGCGGAACCCTATCGCCTGGACCTTCGCATGCCCCACGAAATGCTGGTGCTGGCCGTCCCGGGCGGCACCATGCGGCGCCTTGCCAGCGATCCCGAACAGTTCCTGGGGCGGCGGATGCCGGCCGAGGATGCGGCCTGCGGCTTGTTGAGCAGCTTCGTCGTGCAGGCCGCGCGCCGGCTGCCGCGTCTGCCGGAAAGCATGGCAGAGCGCGTGCAGAGCAACGTGCTCGACCTGCTGGGCGGCGTGCTGGACGCGCACGCCGGCAGCCCGCTCGATCATTCCCCGGAAGCACAGAAACGGCGCATCAAGCGATTCATCACGCAGAATCTCCGGCTGCGGCACCTCGGCCCCGAGGCGGTCGCGCGGGCGTTCGGCGTCAGCACGCGCTACGTCCACAAGCTCTTTGCCGACGAGGAACATACGATCGCACGGTATATCCGTGCGGAGCGGCTGCAAGCCTGCCGGCGTGCACTGGCGGATCCGGCGTGCGACGGCCTGTCGATTACGGATATTGCGGTGCAGTGGGGCTTCTACGACCTGCCGCACATGACCCGGTGTTTTCGCGAAGCCTACGGAATCACCCCCCGGGAATTCCGCCGCACACGGGGTTCAGGCGATACGGCCGGGTTCACTCTCGTACAAGCGAACGTCACGCAGCGGCAATAACATTGGTCTGGCGGACTCCCAGCCGTCGGTCTGCGCGCAGCCCGTCGGTTGGTCCATCCAGGTCCGTTATTACGGGGGAGACAAATATGTC
>DATABW010000400.1:0-6510 GCA_036259375.1 Woeseiaceae bacterium | reverse complement strand
CGTCGCCGCTGGATCCGGAGATCGTCGACCCCATCAGCGAAGTCGCCGCGGCGATGTGGCCCGGGATCCCCGTCATTCCGGAAATGAGCACCGGCGCCACTGACGGGTTGTTTTTGCGGAACGCCGGGATCCCTGTGTACGCGGTTTCCGCGATCGCGGAAGACCCGGGCGACCAGCGGGCGCACGGGCAGGACGAGCGGATCCGCATCGAGTCCTATTACGGTGCGCTGGAGTATTGGTACCGCCTGGTGAAGCTGCTGTCGCAGCCGGAGTGAGGGGACGCGACCTGCAGGAGCCCGCCTCACGAGCAACCCTTCAGCCGATTCCGCGTCGCCCGTGAGACGGGGCTCCCACGCTCAGCGCCTCCGGAGCGCCGTGCGGATCGATCCCGCCCGTCAGACTCCCGTCAGCCTATCGTGTCCCGGAAAAGGCGAAGCCAGTTCCGGCCCAGCAAGAGTTCCAGTTGGCGCGCGTTCCAGCCTCGCTTCTCCAGCACGCGGGCGATGTTCAGGAACCGCGCGGGCGCGTCGAGCTCCGGGATCCACGGCGGCCAGCGAACTTCGTAGCTCGGCTTGAATGACTCCAGCCGGGGCTCGTACCAGTTCTCCCGCGTCGCCCATGACTCGATGCCCTGCGGGGGAAAATCGCTGGACAGCCCCACGTGTTCGTACCCTGCCACCGAAGCGGCGTGCTCGATGTGATCCGCGTAAGCTTCGATGGTGGTTTCGCCGCCGGGATCAGGGCCGAGAAAATAGCCGAGCGCCGCCATGCCGATCACCCCGCCCTTCTCCGCGCAGGCGCGGATCTGCTCGTCCGTCTTGGCCCGCGGGTGGTTCTTCCGCAAGGCCTCGCACATCGTGTGCGTCATCGCTACCGGCTTCTTCGAGAACGCAATGCCGTCCAGCGTGGTCTGGCGGCCGCAGTGTGACAGATCGACCAGCACCCCGATCGCGTTCATGCGCCTGACGACTTCAATGCCGAATTCCGAAAGGCCCGCGTTGGTGCGTTCGAGGCAGCCGTCTCCCAGGCGATTGCGATAGTTATAGGTCAACTGGAAACTGCGCATGCCGAGCGCATGCAATGCTTCCACGTTGTCCGCATCGCCCTCCAGCATCGTCGCGTTCTGGAAGTTCAGCAACACGGCGGTCCTGTTATCCCGTTTGGCGCGTTCGAAATCGGATGCCGACAGCGCCAGCAACAGCGAATCCGGATGCTCGGACACGCGTTTTCGCCAGCCGACCAGGGCATCGATGGCGGTCTGCAGGTCGCGTCGCGGCAGGCTTTCGACGATTCCCGTGTAGCCGGCGGAGCGCAGCGCGGCAAACTCGGCGTGCTCCCATTCCTTGCCGAAGGAAAGCGCGTCGATGACCAGGGCATCCGAGTAGATATCGGCGACGCGGTCCCTGGCGGCCGCCGGCACCATGGCCAGGGTGACGGCACCGGCCACTGTGCCGATGGCCTCCCGTCTCGTAACGCGCATCCTCATACTTGCTTCCGCTCCTTGTCCGGAGTCGATTCTCGCAAACCGGCGCGCTGCTGGCACCCCCTCCGGGTTTCGTCAATAATGCGTCCATTGCGGCTTCCGGTGATACGGATTTGATCGCATTTCCCGATGCGCCGGATGCGCACGCAATTGCGGTGATGCTCCTGGCGCTCGTCGCGGTTGCGCTTTTCAGCCGGCAGCGCATTTCACTGGAGTCTTCCGGACTGGCCGTCCTGACTGCGCTGGTGGTCGGGTTCGAACTCTTTCCGGACCCGCCCAGCTATGGCCAGGTCGGGCCGGTGGACTTCCTCGGCGGCTTCGGCAACCCGGCGCTCATCACCATCGTCGCGCTACTGATCTGCACCAAGGCACTGGACGTCACCGGCGCTCTGCACACGGTAACCCGCCTGCTCGGCAACCTCTGGCTGCGCAATGCCCGCGGTGGCCTGATGGTGACGATGGTGGGCGCGGCTGTCGCCAGCATGTTCGTGAACAACACGCCGCTGGTCGCCATGATCCTGCCGGTTCTCGTCGCGGTGTGCATACGCACGCAGACGCCGGTCAACGGCGTGCTGATGCCGGTGGGCTTTGCAACCATCATCGGCGGAATGGGAACGACCATCGGCACCTCGACGAACCTCCTTGTCGTGGACCTGTCGGCGCGCCTCGGGTTGCCCCGCTTCGAGATGTTCGACTTCACGCTGCCGGTCGTGCTGGCGGGCTCCGCCGGCATCGTGTTGCTGTGGCTCATCGGGCCCCGGGTACTGCCCGACCGCTCGGCGCCGATGAGCGATGCCGCACCGCGCGTCTTTCGCGGTGTCCTGCACGTCACGGACGCGAGCACGGCGGCAGGTCGCACGCTGGCCGAAGTGCGGGCGATGACGAACGGCCGTATCCAGCTCGACCGTATCGAACGCGGCGAAGACCTGTTCATCGCGCGACTGCCGACGACGACGCTGCGCAGCGGCGACCGGCTGTACGTCAGGGGCGACTCGCGCCAGTTGAAGGAATACGAGCAGCTGCTCGGCACGCCTTTGTGGCGATCGGAGGCATCGACCAGCGAGTCCGCCAGGCGCTGGGTCGAGGAAAAGACGCAACAGCGGCTCGCGGAGATCGTCGTTACCTCCGCCTCCAGCCTGTACGGCCAGACGCTGGGACAATCGCGGTTCCTGGAGCAGTACAACCTGTCGCCCATCGCCGTTCACGCGCCGAAAGGCCGCATAGGCGAGATCGCGGACGAGCCACGCCACCTCCATGATCTGCGCCTGAGGGTCGGCGACGTCGTCCTGGTGCAGGGCGATTCCGCTTCGATGAACGACCTCAAGCAAAGCGGGCAGGTACTGGTGCTGGACAGCGCCCTGGACCTGCCGCACACGTCCAAAGCCGGAATCGCCACGGTCATCGTCGGTGGGGTGGTGCTCGCGGCCTCCATCGGCTTCCTGCCGATCCTGGTGAGCGCGCTCGCGGGCGTGGTGCTCTGTATCGCCACCCGCTGCATCGAATGGCGCCAGGTGCGCGCCGCGATCGATACCAATCTCGTCGTCATGATCGTCACTGCGCTGGCGCTCGGCGAAGCGCTGATGGCGACGGGAGCGACGGCCTGGATCGCCGGGCTGTTCGTTTCCGCGGCCGGCAACCTGTCGCCCGGTGCCGTGATCGCGCTGTTGATGCTCACCGCGGCATTGCTGACGGAAATCGTCACCAACAATGCCGTCGCCATCCTGATGACACCGATGGCCTTTTCCATTGCAGCCGGGTTGGGCATGCCGGCCGAATCGCTCGTGCTGGCGGTGATGTTCGGCGCCAACATGAGCTACCTGACGCCGGTCGGCTACCAGACGAACCTGATGGTGATGAACGCGGGCGGCTACCGCTTCACCGACTTCTGGCGGCTGGGGTTGCCGCTGCAGTTGTTCCTATGGGGCTTGCTGTCCTGGCTGCTCGCGTCCGGAGTGGGGATCCGTTGAGGTGCGGATGCTCGAATCGCGTGCACCGATGGCAGGGCTCCTACAGCGCCGCGCGATTCGGTAAGATCGCAGCGGAATGCCGGCCCACTTCGGCACGGGGGAGCGCGTGGAAGAGCTACTGACGACGCTGGGCGAACTCAGCCAGGCCGCGCTGGCGTTCGTGAACCGCCCTGCATTCATCGTTCAGGCGGTGCTCATCATCCTGCTGTTCGCCGCCGCCTGGGCCTTTTCCTGGTGGGCCGAGCCGAAGCTCGAGGCGAGAGCCCGCGAGATCAAGGGCTACCCGGGGCTGCTGCGGCTCATCGTGGTGCTGCTCAGGCGCCTGATGTGGATCGCCTTCGTGATCTTCCTGACGGTGGCGCTGGTCCTGGTGCGCAGCGTCGAGTGGCCGGAGAGCGACCGCCTGTTGTCGACCGCGCTGCTGCTGGCGCTCGCGTGGATCGTCATCTCCGTGGTATCGCACGTATTGCACAGCCGGTTGTTCGGCCGGATTTTCGCGATTGCCGGCTGGATCTACGTTGCCGCGGCGATTCTCGGCATCGCGGACGATATTGCCGCGGTGCTGGACAGCCTCGCGTTCTCCTTCGGCGGCAGGGACTGGTCGCTGCTCTGGTTTCTCAAGCTGATCCTGGTCTTTGGCGTGCTGCTGTGGCTTGCCTTCAGTATCGGCAACTTCCTGGACCATCGAATCCAGCGTTTCGAGGAATTGACCCCTTCGCTGCGAATATTGATCGGCAAGGTGCTGCGGATCACGCTGATCATCGTGGCCGCCCTGATAGCGCTTTCCGGGCTGGACATCGACCTCACCGTATTTGCCGTCTTTGCCGGCGCGCTGGGCGTCGGCATCGGCTTCGGACTGCAGAAGGTCGTCTCTAATTTCATTTCCGGCATCGTCATTCTCCTGGACCGTTCGATAGAACCCGGCGACACCATCTCTCTCGGCGAAACTTTCGGCTGGGTAAAGGAGCTGCGTGCGCGGTTCGTGTCGGTCGTCACGCGTGACGGTCGCGAATACCTGATACCCAACGAGGACTTCATCACGACCCAGGTCATCAACTGGTCATTCACCGACGAGCTCGTGCGGCTGGACGTGAAGTTCGGCGTCTCCTACGACTCGGATCCTCACCAGATCCGGAAGCTGGCGATCGAAGCGGCCAGCGGCGTGCCGCGGGTCGTGGACAGCAGGAGCCCTGCCTGCTGGCTCATGGGTTTCGGCGAATCCTCGCTCGATTTTCTCCTGCGCTTCTGGATCCGCGATCCGCAACAGGGGCTTGCCGGCATACAGGGATCGGTGCTGCTGGCGGTTTGGGATAAGTTCAAGGAACACGGCATCCAGATCCCGTACCCGCACCGGGAGATCATCATGAAAACGCCGGTGGAGATCGCGACGGACCAGACCGGGTAGACCCGCAGCGAGTGCCGCGCTGCCCCGAAATTTCGGCTGTTATACTGCGCGCGCTTACCCGCCTGGAGAAACGGATGCTCACACGCCGACTCGCGATCGTACTCGCCATCTGCGCCGGAGCCGAAGGGCTCGCAGCGGAACCGGATCTTGAACTGATCATGTCCGACCCGGACTGGATCGGACGCGCGCCGACCGGCGCGTACTGGTCCGACTCCGGCGAGCGGGTCTACTACGAGCAGGAACGCACAGGCGAGGATTTCAGTGACCTGTATGCCGTTCCGGCAGGCGGCGGCGAGCCCGAGCGCGTCTCCGCGGCGGACGAGTCACAAAGCTCGAACGCCACGCGCGTCTACAACGCGGATCGCAGCCGGGTCGCCTGGATACTGCGCAACGACGTCTGGGTGAAAGATCTGGACACCGGCACCGCCAGGCAGGTCACGCGCACGGCAGCGGAAGAAAGCGCGCCGATGTTCATGGCTGACGGCGGTTCGGTAGCGTTCCTGCGTGACGACGAGTACTTCGTACACGATGCTGCGACCGGGCTCATCTCGCAGCCGGCCGAGATCGAGTTCGAGGAAGACCCGGACAAGGAAGAAGGCTTCGATGCGCTCCGCGAACACCAGCGCCGCAGGATGGACACCCTGCGCGAAGACAGGCGGCTGGAGGAAGCCGAAGAGGCCTACGCCGAGGAGCGCCAGAGGGAAGATCCCGCCGGGCCGCCGCTGCCGATCTACGTCGGCCCCGAGTACGAGGCCGTCCGGCAATCGCTGTCGCCTTCGGCACGGCACCTCCTGTTGGTCGTCCGGAATGCCGACGCGAAGGAAGGGCGCAAGGAGGACATGCCGCAATACGTGACGGAGAGCGGCTACACCGAGACCGAGGAGACGCGCATCCGGGTCGGCCGCAACAATCCCGCGGCGCACACGATCCTGTTACTGGACGTCGAGGCCGGCACTTTCGCGACCGTGGACCACTCATCGTTACCCGGCATAGACGACGACCCGCTCGCGAAGTTGCGCGACAGCGCGCTCGAGTGGCACGTGGAGCGAGGCGCGGACCCGGAGGAAGTGGAGGCTGCGCTTGCAGCGCCCGAACAGCGCCCTCTGAACGTGGAGGGGATCGAGTGGAACAGCGACGGCAGCGTGGCGGCGCTGCAGTTGCATTCCGTCGACAACAAGGATCGCTGGCTCGTGACCCTGGCACCCGAGGAAGGCGAGTTGCGGCTGCAGCACCGCCTCACCGACGACGCCTGGATAAACTGGGATTACAACGCATTCGGCTGGTTGCCGGACGACCGCACGCTCTGGTACCTGTCGGAGGAATCCGGCTGGTCGCACCTCTACACGAAAGGCATCGACGAGCGCCGGCCGCAGCAGCTGACCCGCGGCGAGTTCGTCGTTTCCGACCCGGAGATCGATCCGCAGGGCGAGTGGTTCTACGTGGTCGCGAATCGCACGCATCCTGGTAACTACGAGGTTCACCGGGTGCCCGCCGCAGGCGGCGAGCTGGAGCAGGTGACGTCGCTCGGCGGCGTCGTGAGCTTCGACCTTTCGCCTGCCGGCGACGAGCTGCTGCTCAGCCGCTCTTACATCGATCGTCACGAGGATCTTTACGTGCAGCGCGCGCTACCGGGGCCCGAGGCGCTGCAGATCACC
>DATABW010000399.1:0-4003 GCA_036259375.1 Woeseiaceae bacterium | reverse complement strand
GGAGGCGCGGCGTTCGCCACCGATCCAGTTGGTGACGGTGCGGATCGGTTTCAGGTTCTCTGCTTTTTCGGCCATGTCTCTTCCCGTGTGGTTGTCAGGCGCGCAGCGCCTTGCGCACGCTCTCCACGACCTGGCTTATCTCGCCTTCGCTGATGACCAGCGGCGGTGAGAACGCGATTGTGTCGCCGGTCGTGCGGACGATGACGCCATCGTCAAGGCAGGCGCGGAAGGCTTGCATCGCCCGTGCCGTCGGTTGTCCCTCGATCGGTTCGAGCTCGACGGCGCCGATGAGTCCGAAGTTACGTACGTCGATGACGTGCGGCTCGCCTTCGAGGCTGTGCAGCGCGTCCTCGAACGGCTTCTCCAGCTCGCGGGCGCGCTCGAAAAGGCCCTCGTCCAGGTAGACGTCCAGCGTCGCGCAGCCCGCGGCAGCGGCGAGGGGATGGCCGGAGTAGGTGTAGCCGTGGAAGAACTCGATAGCGCCTTCCGGGCCGGTCATGAAGGTCTGGTAGATGTCGCCCCTGGCGAGGACGGCGCCCATGGGCACGCTTCCGCTGGTCAGGCCTTTCGCCGTCGTGATCAGGTCCGGCGTCACGCCGAAACGGCTCGCGGCAAAGGCATCCCCGCAACGGCCGAAGGCGCAGATGACTTCGTCGAAAATCAGGAGGATGCCGTGGCGATCGCAGATTTCACGCAGGCGCTGCAAATAGCCTTGCGGCGGCAAGATCACACCGGCCGAACCCGCAACCGGTTCGACGATGACCGCGGCGATGGTCGACGCATCGTGCAGGGCGATGAGATTTTCAAGCTCGTCGGCGAGATGCGCGCCCCATGCCGGTAGTCCGCGCGAGTAGGAGTTGTGCTCCAGATCGTGCGTGTGCGGGAGGTGGTCGACCCCGGGGAGCATCGCGCCGAACATCTTCCGGTTCGGCGAGATGCCGCCGACCGAGATGCCGCCGAAGCCGACGCCGTGGTAGCCCTTCGCGCGGCCGATCAGGCGCGTTCGCGAACCTTCACCGCGGATGCGGTGGTAGGCGAGCGCCATCTTCAGCGCGGTGTCGACCGCCTCGGAACCGGAGTTGACGAAGAAGGCGTAGTCGATGCCGTCCGGCGCAATGTCGGTCAGCCGGTTGGCGAGTTCGAACACCGTCGGATGCCCGAGCTGGAAAGCCATCGCGTAATCCAGCGTCTCGGCCTGTTGCTTGATCGCCTCGACGATACGCGGATGACAATGACCGGCGTTGCAGCACCATAGCCCCGCCACCGCATCGAGCAGCTTCTGCCCGTCGTGCGTATAGCAGTACATGCCCTCCGCGCGCGCGATCAGACGCGGATTCTTCTTGAAGAACCGGTTGCCGGTGAACGGCATCCAGTAGGCTTCGAGATCAGGCAGCTCGCCTGATGCCTGTTTTGCCGTGCTGACCATTGCTGACTCCCGCGGTTGCTGTTGCAGGAGCCCGTCTCACGAGCGACACGTTGCCGGCCAGGCGGGTCGTGCGTGAAACGGGCTCCTGCAGGAAAAGATCACAACAATTCTTTCATTCGATAATAGAGCATGCCCAGGGCAAGCGCCGGGTTGGCAAACCACTTGCCTCCGGGCAACTTCAAATGCCGGATACGCGCAAACACGTCGAACTTTTCGAAATCGCCGCCGATTGCATCCGCCAGGACCTTGCCCGCCATGTGCGAAGGCGCGAGCCCGTGCCCCGAATAGCCCTGCGCGTAATACGTGTTTTCCTCGATGCGGCCGAACTGCGGGATGCGGTTGATGCTGATAGCGATGTGGCCGCCCCACTCGTACTCGATCTGCGCATCCTTCAGCTGAGGGAACACTCTCAGCATGTTCGGCCGGAGAGACGCCGCGATGTCCTTCGGGTCGCGTCCGGAGTAGTTGCAGAGGCCGCCGAACAGCAACCGGCTGTCGGACGTCAACCGGAAGTAATCGAGGCCGACCCGCTGGTCGCAGGCCGCCATGTCCTGCGGCAGCAGCTCACGCGCGCGCTTTGCGCCCAGCGTTTCGGTGGCAATGACGTAACTGCCGGCCGGGATCACCTTCCCGAAAAGCTTCGGCTCGGCACGCCCCAGGTAGGCGTTGCCGGCAAGCACGACTTTGCTCGCGTACACCCTGCCGTTCGCCGTCTCGACCACGGGGCTCTCGCCGTGGCGAATGCGGGTGACGGGGGATCGCTCGAAAATGCGGGCACCCTTCTGCTCGGCGGCCTGCGCCTCGCCGATGCACAGGTTCAGCGGGTGGAGGTGACCATTTGCGCGATTGACGAGACCGCCGACGTAGCGACGGGAGCCGATGAATTCAGGGAGTGCCTGCTGCGGCACGAACTCCAGCCGATGCGGGTACTCGAGCCGCGTCTTGCGCTCGATTTCGGCACGGAAATAGTCGAGATCGCGCCGATTCAGCGCGAGGTCGATGTAGCCGAATTTGAGATCGCAATCGATGCCATACCGTTCGATTCGGTCGAGCACGATTTCGCGGCACTCCAACCCCATTCGCCAGGCGAGTCCAGCCGCGGCGTTGCCGAGGCGCTTTTCGATCTTGTCGAGCTCGACGAAACCGTCGAGCAACTGGCCGCCGTTCCGGCCCGATGCACCCCAACCGACTTTGCGGGCCTCCAGCACGACGACGTCGTAGCCGCGCTCGGCCAGGAACAGCGCGGTGGAGATCCCGGTGTAGCCTGCGCCGACTACCGCGACATCGCAGCGCTCCTCGCCGGACAGCATCGGGTAGTCCGTGCGCCGGTTCACCGTAGCGGCGTACCAGGAATTCACATGTGGAGTGGCGTCGAGCATGGCTGGCAGCGTACTGCAGGCGCGGCGGGTTAACAATATTTAAACGAGGTAAAATAAGCTGTTGAATTTTGGACTATCGGCGCCCCAAACGTTCAGTATAATCAACGATTCAACAACGTGGAGGGACGTACTGATGGAATCGCTGGGCGCGGAACTGAGAACCCTTCGCACCCACCGGGGGTTGTCGCAACGGCAACTGGCGCTGCGCGCCGGCGTTTCAAACGCGACCGTCTCGCTGATCGAGCACGGCCGCACCGACCCGTCGCTCGGCTTGTTGAAGCGAATACTGGACGCGCTGGGCGTCTCGTTTGCCGAATTCTTTTCCGGACAACGCGGCGCGGGCGCGAAATATTTCTACACCGGTGAGGAGTTGAGCGAAATCGGCAGCGGCGCGATTTCCTACCGGCAGGTCGGTGGCGACCTGCTCGACAGCAAACTGCAGATCCTGCACGAACGTTACCGGCCCGGCGCGGACACCGGGCAATCGATGCTGAGTCATGAAGCAGAGGAAGGCGGGATCGTGCTGCAAGGCCGGCTGGAGGTGACGGTTGGCGACCAGGTCCGCACGCTGTCAGCCGGCGACGCGTACCGGTTCAACAGCCGACTGCCCCACCGCTTTCGCAACACCGGCTCCGAGGACTGCATCGTGGTCTCCGCCTGCACTCCGCCCAGCTTCTGAGCTGCAGGAGCCCCTCTTACGCGCGAGACGAGTTCCGAGGCCCTGTCCCCCGTGAGACGGGCTCCTGCAAGGCACGGCCGGCATAGAGGCAGATCATCTCCATCGCGAGGGTGGCGCCAGCCAGTGCCGTGATCTCGCCAACGTCATAAGCAGGCGCCACCTCGACGATGTCCATCCCGATCACGTTGATTCCTGCGAGCTTGCGCAGGATCGCTGAAGCCTGGTAGGTGCTCAACCCGCCGCAGACCGGCGTTCCCGTGCCCGGTGCGAAGCTGGGATCGAGGCAGTCGATATCGAAAGTCAGGTAAACGGGGCGATCGCCGAGGACCTTCTTCGTCTCGGCAACTACTGCTTCTATCCCGTGCTCGTGCACCCACGGCGCGTCGAGGATGTGGAACCCGAGCGTGTCGTCGTTGGTCGTCCTGAGGCCGACCTGCACCGAACGGACCGGATCCACCAATCCTTCCTCCACGGCATGCCAGAACATGGTGCCGTGATCGACGCGGCCGGCGGCATCGC
>DATABW010000398.1:0-3530 GCA_036259375.1 Woeseiaceae bacterium | reverse complement strand
AGGGCACCGCCGCGATCGGCGGTGACGCCGCCGCCGAGGTGTACGGCTTGCAGTGCCTGGTACGCAACATCGAGGATCGCTCCGACAACGCTACACGCTTTCTCGTGATCGGGCGGGACCTGCTGGCCGCCAGCGGCGACGACAAGACCACCATCATGGTGTCGACCCGCGATACGGCCGCGGGCGCCGGCGTGCTGCACACGCTGCTCGAGCCTTTCGCACGTTTCGGTGTCAACATGACCCGTATCGAGTCGCGGCCGTCGCGCCGCAAGAACTGGGATTACGTGTTCTTCCTGGACCTCGACGGCCACGCCGAACAGCCGCCGTTGTCGGACGCGCTGCAGGAACTGCAGGCGATCAGTTCGCTCTTCCGTGTCATCGGGGCCTACCCCAAAGCGGTGAGCTGACGTCAACATGCCCCGATATATGAGGAGCGCATCTGCAGGAATCCGTCTCACGGGCGATCCGATACCTGCTTCCGCGTCGCCCGTAAGACGGGCTCCTACAGGGAAGTCGCGGCCGTGGACTTCTTCGTAGAACCCGCGGCCGCTACGGGCGGCAGCGTCTCCGTACCGGGCGACAAATCGATCTCGCATCGCGCGCTGATGCTGGCAGCGATCGCCGACGGCACCAGCCGCATCCGCGGATTCCTCGCCGGCGAGGACTGCCTCGCGACCTCGGAGGCGCTGCGTTCGCTGGGTGTTGCGATCGAGGTCCGCGGCAGCGAGGTCACGGTGCACGGCGCCGGCCTGCACGGGCTCCGCAAACCGGCCCAGGCGCTGGACCTCGGCAACTCCGGCACAGGCGTGCGGCTTCTGGCGGGATTGCTGTGCGGGCAGGCGTTCGACTCGGTGCTGACAGGCGACCGCTCGCTCGCGCAGCGGCCGATGGAGCGGATCATCGTACCGCTCGAGAGAATGGGGGCGAGCATCGGCAGCCGTAACGGCCGCTTGCCACTGAACGTGCACGGCAGCCGCCTCTCCGGCATCTCCTACGAGCTTCCCGTAGCGAGTGCCCAGGTGAAGTCGGCGATCCTGCTGGCCGCGCTGTATGCCGGGGGTGAAACGGTCGTGATGGAGCCTGCGCCTACCCGCGATCATACGGAGCGGCTGATGCGGAGCATGGGCATCGACTTGGACGGCGGCGACGGGCGCATCCGCCTGACCGGCGGCCAGGCGGTCCGGGCTGCGGACGTGCAGGTGCCCGCGGACCTCTCGTCCGCCGCTTTCTTCGTGCTGGCGGCATTGGTCGCGCCGGATTGCGAGCTTGTACTCGGGTCCGTGGGCGTCAACCCGACCCGGACCGGCTGTCTCGACATTTTGCGCGAGATGGGCGGTGATATCGAACTGGAGAATCCCCGTTTTCTCGGTGATGAGCCCGTTGCCGATATTCGCGTCCGCTCGTCGGCCTTGCGCGGCATCCGTGTCGATCCAAAGCTCGTTCCCCTCGCTATCGACGAATTCCCCGTGCTGTTCGTCGCTGCGGCTGCCGCCCGCGGCGCGACGTCCTTCGAAGGCATCGGCGAACTGCGCGTCAAGGAGAGCGATCGAATTGCCGTCATGGCGCGGGCGTTGCAGCGGCTCGGCATTCGCGTGGAGGAGACGGGCGACGGGGCCATCGTGCACGGCGGCCTCATCCAGGGCGGGACGGTCGACAGCGACGGCGACCATCGCGTGGCGATGTCGATGGCCGTTGCGGGAACCGTGGCCGCGGCGCCGGTGCGAATTTTGAACGCCGATAACGTGGCAACTTCCTTCCCGGGGTTCGCCTCCCGCCTGCAGGGGATCGGAGGCAAGATCGCAACTCACACGAAGCAGCCGGCATGACCGCGGCGCCGGTCCTCGCCATCGACGGTCCCAGCGGTTCCGGCAAGGGCACGATCGCGCGGCGCGTGGCCGAGGCGCTCGAATGGCACCTGCTGGACAGCGGCGCGCTGTACCGGCTCGCCGCGCTGGCGGCTACGCGGCAGGGAAAGTCGGGCGCGCCCGCCGGTGAACTCGCGCGCATTTCGCGCGGTCTCAGCGTCCGTTTCGGGACGGACGAGCAGGGCCGGGAGCGGATCTGGCTGGGCAGCCAGGAGGTTACGGCCGAAATCCGGACGGAAGAATGCGGCCGCCAGGCGTCCCGGATCGCCCGCGTGCCGGAGGTGCGCGACGCCCTGATCGGCTTGCAGCGGGGCTTCCGGCAGCCGCCGGGGCTGGTCGCGGACGGCCGGGACATGGGCACCCGCATCTTCCCGGACGCTTTCCTCAAGGTGTTCCTGACGGCCACTCCCGAGGAGCGCGCGAGGAGACGGCATAAGCAGTTGATAGGCAAGGGTATTGATGTTAGCCTTCCCGCCCTTTCGCGTGACATAGCCGCGCGCGACCGGCGGGATTCCGAGCGATCGGTGGCCCCGCTGGCGGCAGCCGCCGACGCCCGATTGCTGGATTCCAGCAACCTGACGGTCGAAGAGGTCACCCGGACCGTGCTGGACTGGGTGAAAGAAAGACGGCCCGAATAGAGTACGTGTCGATCCGCACAGGAAGTGCAGGTCTTTTTTATAGCAACCGTCCGCCGAGGGATCGGGCCGGGACGCATGGGCGAGGGCTTTGCGGCTCTCTGGTTTAAATCTAATGTCTGAAAGTTTTGCTGAGTTATTTGAAGAAAGTTTTGCCAGTCAACACATAAAACCCGGTTCGATCATTACCGGTGTTGTCGTGGCAGTCACCGACGACAAGGTCATCGTCAGTGCGGGACTCAAATCCGAGTCCGTCATCTCCATCGACCAGTTCCAGAACGACAAGGGTGAAGCGACGGTTTCGGTCGGCGACGAGGTCGAAGTGGCCCTCGACGCGATCGAGGACGGTTTCGGCGAGACGCGCCTGTCCCGCGACAAGGCGATTCGCGCGCGCACCTGGACGGAACTGGAGAAGGCGTTCGAAAAGGGCGAAATTGTCCAGGGCATCATCAACGGCCGCGTGAAAGGCGGCTTCACGGTCGAGATCGACAACGTCAGGGCATTCCTGCCCGGGTCGCTGGTCGACGTGCGGCCGGTGCGCGATCCTGCCTACCTCGAGGGCAAGAGCCTCGAGTTCAAGGTCATCAAGCTCGACCAGCGGCGCAACAACGTCGTGGTATCGCGGCGCGCCGTCGTGGAGCAGGAATACAGCGCCGAGCGCGAAGAACTCCTGGAAAGCCTGCAGGAAGGCAACGTGGTGCACGGAATCGTCAAGAACCTCACCGACTACGGCGCGTTCGTCGACCTCGGCGGGATCGATGGCCTGCTGCACATCACCGACATGGCGTGGAAGCGCGTCAAGCACCCGTCCGAAGTCGTGAACGTCGGCGACGAGATCGAGGTCAAGGTGCTGAAGTTCGACCGCGAGCGGAACCGCGTGTCGCTCGGCCTGAAGCAGCTCGGCGACGACCCGTGGGAAGACCTCGCGCGTCGTTATCCGCAGGGCACGCGCCTGTTCGGCAAGGTCACGAACATCACGGACTACGGCGCCTTCGTCGAGATCGAATCGGGCATCGAAGGCCTGGTGAAC
>DATABW010000397.1:0-2902 GCA_036259375.1 Woeseiaceae bacterium | reverse complement strand
ATTTCCGACGGACAAAGGTCGCTTCCGGATCGCCACGCTAGACGAGGAGCTGGAGATGATCCAGTGGCTGAATCGCGCCACCGGCCGCACCGTCGGGATCTACCCGGAGATCAAGCGGCCGGCCTGGCACAGGGCCGAGGGGATCGATCTCGGCAAGCGCCTGCTGCAGGTGCTGGACGAGCATGGCTACCGCCAGCGCGCGCATGCGGCCTTTGTGCAGTGCTTCGATGCGGACGAGCTCACGCGGCTTCGCGAGGATCTCGGGTGCGACCTCAAGCTGATCCAGCTCATCGGGGAGAATGCCTGGGGCGAGTCGGACACCGACTACGACGCTTTGCGGACGCGCAAGGGTCTCGAGCGCCTCGCCGGGATCGTGGACGGCATCGGGCCGTGGGTCGAGCAGCTGTACACGCCGGGGAAGAGCGGCCGGCCGAAGTCGACCGGCCTGGCGGGGGAGGCCGGGAAACTCGGGCTGGAGGTGCATCCCTACACTTTCAGGGCCGACGACCTGGCTCCGGGTTTCCATTCCTTCGCGGAGATGGTCGGCTGGTTTGCCCGCGGGCTGACTGTCGACGGTTTGTTCACCGACTTCCCGGACCTGGCGCGCCAGGCGCTGGAGCGCAGCCATGCCTCGAACGGTACTTAGCTACAATACTTAGGCCACTGATAAATCCGTTAATATTAGCCGGCCAAAACTGCCGACCAGGCTTGCGCCCGGTGGGATTGAGAACTCCGTCATTCCCCGCCGGGCAAAAAGGCATAGTCTAGGCGGTTGCCACTAACCGGAGCGGATCGCGGCAATGCCCGAAGAACTATTCGACAACTGGCTGCTGACCGCGGGCGGCGCGTTCCTGCTGGGCTTTTTCGTGGCGAAGCTCGGGGCCTGGCTGGGGAAAAAATTCGACGACCGAGAGCGCGATCCGCGCGACACGCGCATTCGCTCGCTGTCGGCGGACGTGCGGGTCGCGCAGACGTCGGCCGAAAAGGCGAAGGCGCAGCTAGAGGAGGCGACAAAGGAACTCACCGAAACCCAGAAGCTCGTCGCGATCCGCGACGACAGGATCGCGGGTCAGGAACAGAAGATCGAGCGTCTGAAGAGCGACCTGAAGGAATCCGTCCTGAAGACCCGCGAGCTGCGCGCCGAGCTGAGCGACCGCGCGACGGAATACACCAAGTCCGAAGCCAGGCTGCGCGAGATGGAAACGGAGCTCTCGGTCGCCCGCGCGTCTACCGATCTGCTGGCGAGCGGGATGCTCGATTACACGGGCAACGCCGAGGACGAGGAAGCGCCGACGTTTACGCCGGGCGGGCGACGCTGGCGCTGACCCCGAAGCGTGTTTCCCGCCAGCAGAACCAGGTAATCAGGAAATAGGCCTGCATCAGCATCGCGAAGCTCCACTCGATGCGATTCTCCGCGGGCCGGCTTTCCTCCAGCACCGCTTTCAGCACCAGGTTCAGGACCCCCATCGCGAACGGCAGCCAGCCGAGCACGAGCTGCGCCCGCACCAGGTACAACAGGCGGGTGCCCGGCCATTGGCGCGCGAGAGGCAGCACCTTGTAGGCGAGAATCAGCTGGGCGAACACGTTCAGGGCGAAGTACATGTACACGCCGTAGCGTCGCATGAACTCGTAGAACGGTTGCTCGGTGCCGAGAAACGTCACGTACAGGATGAGGAAGAGCGAGCCGGTGACGCCCATGACGCCGACCGTCGGGCCGCTGTGGTTGGTCACGCCCGCAGAGCGCTGCAGCGCCCGCAGCCACGCGACGTTCAGGATCCAGTAGGCCGACAGCAGGATCGACTGCGGCAGCATCGTCGCCTTGAACAGGTAGCTCGCCGGCGGATGCCGCCCGGTCGCGCTCACGGACGTGCAGCCGTCGAGAAACGGGTTGCAGACTGGCAGGCCGGCCGCGTCGATTGCTATCCAGTAGCAGGTGAAGACGGTCACAACGGGAACGAGGCCGACCACGATCGGCAGGATACGCAGGATCATGGCGACGACAGGGTACCGGAAGCCCGGAACCGCTGGCCAGTGCTTTTAGCGTCGGGGTCAGCCCCTCAACGCCGGGTGAACGAGAAACGGGCACTCCGCGAACGCGCTGCGTAATGTACCCGCAGCACCCGTGCGCATAGAATAGGCGCTGGTCCGCCACAATCCCCACACCGGTAGTCGTCGAGTTTCCGGGCGGCTCCTGCCAAACCTGCATTCGATCATTTGTCCAAAGGATTTGAAACCTGAGCGATAGCGATTTCCGGTTGCGCCGTGTCGAAGTCTTCCGTCATCGAATCGAGCCTCCCAAACCTCCGGAGCGAGGACTTACTCCTGCTCCATCCATTGATTGCGGTACGACCCACGGCGCATCGGCTTGTTATCGCAATGGGGGTGGCGTCGATCCTGCTTGCGGCATTGCTGCAATTGGATTTGGACCTGAAAACGGGCGTGGCAAACCATCCCGCCGAGCAACACGTCCTTCGGATTCTCGATATCGCACGGCGAAACGTCGAACGAACCCCTGAGTCGAGTACAGCTGAACAAGCAATTCACAGGCCGATCGAACACGAACGGGCACCAGACGAAATGGCCAGATCCGAACAAGGAGAAAAGCCTGATGACTCTGCCGATTCTCGAGTCGATCCAGAGCCGGTTCGGGATTGGTACGCGTTGCTGAAACCGTCTGCCAAAGCAACCGTAGATGTGTATGTCGGGCGAGAAGATCTAAGAGCATCAGTCTGGCGGGAAACTCGATCGGTCATGTTTCAACCTGGAGACGAGTTCGGTGTGATTGAAGAAAAGCCGATACTTTCGGATATCAAGTTCAGGCAACCTGTTGGTGTTCTGGGCATCGGGTTTACGGTCGGTTCCTGTTTCATTGGGATTCCGATTTTCGGCGTACCGGTTGAGG
>DATABW010000396.1:0-3688 GCA_036259375.1 Woeseiaceae bacterium | reverse complement strand
GCTTGACGGGCTTGACCATGTGCCGGTCGAACCCCGCGGCCTGCGATTTGCGGCGGTCCTCGGGCTGGCCCCAGCCGCTCAACGCGGCGATCAGCACCTCGCGTCCCCACGGCTCCTCGCGGATGCGGCGGCATACCTCGTAGCCGTCCAGGGTCGGCAAGCCGATGTCGAGCAGCAGGACGTCGGGCCTGAACTCGCGCGCCGCCTCGATCGCCTCGGGCCCGTCGTAGGCTTCACGCACGGTGTTTCCCGCCATCTCCAACAGCATCGCGAGCGACGCGGTGGAATCCCGGTTGTCGTCCACCACCAGGATGCGGCGCCCGGCGACCCTGGCCGGCTCCTCGTCCGGCGCCGCGGGCGATTCCTGCGAATTGCCTGCGGACAACGGCAGGCGCACCACGAAGCGGCTGCCCTTGCCGCGTCCGGCGCTGCTCGCTTCCACCGTGCCGCCGTGCATGGCCACGAGCCTGGCGACGAGGGTCAGGCCGATGCCCAGGCCGCTCTGCGAACGCGGCTGGCCGTGCGGCACCTGCGTGAACAGGTCGAAAATCGAGCGCAGCTTGTCCTGCGGGATGCCGATGCCGGTGTCCGAAACGATGACGACCACCTCGTCGTCCTGCCGCTCGGCCGCGAGCATGATCCGTCCGTTCGCTTCGGTGAACTTGCTGGCGTTGATCAGCAGGTTGCCGAACACCTGCGTCAGGCGAACCGGGTCCGCGTCCAGCCACACCGGCTCTTCCGGCAGGGACACTTCGAGGGTGACGCCGGCGGCATCGATGAGGGGACTGGCCATCTCGGTGGCCCGGTCGATCACCGCCTTCAGCTCCAGGCGCTGGCGGCGGAGCTGCAGCTGGTCGCGCGTGATGCGGGCAACGTCCAGCAAGTCGTCGACGAGCTGCACCAGCTGCCCGAGCTGGCGCTCCATCGTTTCCTGCGCCATGCGAAGAACGCCGGCATCGCCGTGCGAATGCTTGATCAGTTCCAGCACGTTCCCGAGCGGCGCCAGCGGGTCGCGCAGCTCGTGCGCCAGCGTGGCGAGGAACTCGTCCTTGCGGCGGTCGCTCTCGCGCATCTGCTCGATGTGCCGCAACCGCTGGAACGCGGACGTGGCGTAGTGCGCGACGGTGCGGAGGAAGTCCTGGTCTTCGGGCGGGAAGGTATCCTTGTCGCGGCTCGCGAAGCACAGCGTTCCGAAGCCTTCGTCGTCCGCCCGCAGGGGATGACAGGCGCAGACGCGGACGCCGGCGGCGCGCAACGATGCCGTCCCGGGATCGTCCGCCCGGCCGACGTCCTTTAGCTGTACCGGCTCGCCGGCTGCGAAAATCGAGTCCTCGCCGGACGCCTCTCCGCCGGTTTCGAGCAAAGAAGACGCGGCGTCCCCGGGCAGCCCGGCAATGGCCGCGAGCCGCGGCGGCGAATCGGGGCGGTCGCTCAACACGACGAAGCAGCCGTCCACGCCCAGCGGTCCCCGGATCTCCTCCAGGAGCCCCTGCACCAGTTCTTGCGCATCGCCGGCCTGCAGCAGGTGCTGCGCCGCGTGCGACAGGAGCCTGAGCAGGCTCTCGGCGCGCTGGCGTGCCTCGGCATCCTTCCAGACCCGCAGGGCGTGCCGCACAGCGGTTTCCAGTCGCTCCGCCGTCAACGACGCTTTCGGCAGGTAATCGGCGGCGCCCGCCTTCATCAGCTCGACGGCTATGTCCTCGTCGCCGCGTCCCGTGAAGATGACCACCGGCGTTCCGGGCGCCGTTTCGTTGAGCTCGCGCAACGCGTCCAGGCTGTCTTCACCCGGAAGGTAGTAGTCGAGCAGGATGCAGTCGAAGTGCCCTTCCGGCGCCAGCTCGAGTGCCTCCGTGGCCGACGAGGCCTGCTGCAGCCGTACATGGAGGGTGGACTGCTGGAGGCAACGGCGCACGGCCAGCCGGTCCAGCTCGTCGTCGTCGACGACCAGGATCCGGAGCGGCTGCTGCCTCGAGGGGATCATCCGCTCAGGGCAGCTCGACGAGCGACCAGTACTTGTTGAGTGCGACCATCAACTCGCAGAAGCTGGCGAAGGTGACAGGCTTCACGAGGTAGCCGGCGACATTCAGGTTGTAGGCCTGGACCTTGTCCTGGTCGTCGTTGGAGGTGGTGAGCACGATTACCGGCGTCGCGACCAGCTCCCGGTCCTTGCGCAGTTCCTGCAGGAACTCGATGCCGTTCATCCGCGGCATGTTGAGGTCGAGCAGGACGATCCGGCGGCCTCGCGGGATCTCGTCGCCGCGCAGCTTTTCCAGCGCTTCGACGCCATCTTGCGCGACGAAGAGCGGGTTCGTGATGTGGTTTTTCCGGAATGCCCGCTTCACCGTCATCACGTCCACTTCGTCGTCTTCAACCAGAAGGATGTTGAGCTGCTCGTTCACCCGGTCGCTTCCTGTAATTCGTTCTTGGGCCAGGAAAAGCGAAAGGTCGCGCCCTGGCCCTGCGTGGATTCGACCGACACGTTGCCGCCGCGGCTTTCGACCACCTTCTGGACGACCGCGAGTCCGACGCCGGTCCCTTCTACCTTGTCGCGGGCGGCGAGGGTCTGGAAGATGCCCCAGATCCGCTGGTGGTATTCCGGGCTGATCCCGGGGCCGTTATCCCGCACGCTGAATTCGAACGCATCGCCCGTATCGCGCCAGTCGATCTCGATGCAAGGTTCCCTCGTGACTTTGCTGCTGTACTTGATGGCGTTCGTGACGAGATTCATGAACACCTGCTCCAGCGGGACGCGTTCCGCCATCATCGTCGGCATGTCGTCCGCTACGCGTACCGTCACTTCTTCCGGCGGCGCGATCAGCTCGATCGCCTCTTTGACCAGGTCGCCCGTGTTGACGGGCTCGGGCTCGCTCGCCGTGCGTGCGGCGCGCGAGTAGGCGAGGATGCCGTCGATGAGACCTTCCATGCGCCGCACCCGCCCCTGCAGCAGCGCCAGGTGCTCGCCGGAGTCGCCCGTGAGCTGGCCCTCCAGATCGTCCTGGATCCACTGCGCGAGGTTCGCAATCCCCCGCAGCGGCGCTTTCAGGTCATGGGAGGCGACGTAGGCGAACTGGTCGAGATCCCGATACGCTTCGCTTACCGCTGCGGTCGCGCGTTCGGCGGCATTGCGGGCGTTCTCGGCTTCTATCAGCGCCGACTGCAGTTCCCGGTTGGCATCGCGCAGCCGAACGTTCAGCTCCTCGAGCTCTTGCGCGCGCCTGGCCGACTCCTGGTGCGCGGCCCGTTCGGCTGCCAGCCGCCGCGCCTGCTCCTCGGCTTCGCGACGCGCCGTCAGGTCGCGGGTGACCTTGGCGTAGCCGACCAGTTCGCCCTCGGCGTTGCGCAGAGCGGTAATGATGACGTTGGCCCAGAACCGCGAACCGTCCTTGCGCACTCGCCAGTTCTCGTCCTCGAAACGGCCTTCGCGCGCCGCGACCTCCAGCTCATAGGACGGGAAGCCGGTAGCGATCGCTTCCTCCGGGTAAAAGGCTTCGAACGAACGCCCGATGATCTCGTCGGCCGCGTAACCCTTGATCCGCTCCGCTCCCTCGTTCCAGCTCGTCACGCGGCCGTCCGTGTCGAGGAGCAGGATCGCGTAATCCTTCACGCTCTGGACGAGCAGCTGGAAGCGCAGCTCGCTGTCGGCGTGCATCGGTTTGGGAGTGCTGGTCATGGACTTGGGTCGAGTGGC
>DATABW010000395.1:0-7776 GCA_036259375.1 Woeseiaceae bacterium | reverse complement strand
CATCCGGGCAATGGCGGATGACAGGCTCGCCTCGGAATCGATGAGGAATTGCCCGGATGGACACGGGAGACTCAAAGGTCGAGCCCGAAGCGCAGACCGCCATGGGCAGCGGCAGGGTGACCAGCGTCGATCCGGCCGCGGGCAAGGTGGAGCTCGACCACGGGCCCATCGCCGCCATGCAGTGGCCGGCGATGAGCATGGGATTTGTCGTGAAGGACAAAGGTGCTTTGTCCGGCGTGAAGCCGGGCGATACGGTGGAATTCGAGTTGCGCCGGCAGCCCGACAGCGACGGCCAGTATCTCATCGAAAAACTCAGGAAAACCCGGTGATCGCCGCGCTTATCCGCTGGTCGATCGCGAACCGGTTTCTGGTACTGGTCGTCACGTTGCTGGTTGCGGCATGGGGCGTCGTTTCGCTGCTGCGCACGCCGCTTGATGCGATCCCCGATCTGTCCGACACGCAGGTAATCATCCGGACGACTTTCGCCGGGCAGGCGCCACGCATCGTCGAGGACCAGATTACCTACCCGCTCGCCACGACCATGATGTCCGTGCCGGGCGCAAAGACCGTGCGCGGCTACTCGATGTTCGGCGACTCCTTTGTCTACATCCTCTTCGAGGACGGCACCGATCCCTACTGGGCGCGCTCGCGCGTGCTGGAGTATCTGAACCAGGTCCAGTCGCGCCTCCCCGCCGGCGCCAAGCCCGCCCTCGGACCGGATGCCACCGGCGTCGGCTGGATCTACCAGTACGCGTTGGTCGACCGCACCGGTCGGCACGATCTGGGCGAGCTGCGGGCTCTGCAGGACTGGCTGCTGCGCTACGAGCTGAAAGCGGTGCCCAACGTCGCCGAAGTGGCTTCCGTCGGCGGCATGGTGCGCCAGTATCAGATCGTCCTTTACCCGGAACGGCTGCGCGCCTACGGAATCCCCCATTCCAAGGTCATCGAGGCAGTGCGGAATGCCAACCAGGAAACCGGCGGGTCGGTGTTGGAACTGGGGGAAGCCGAGTACATGGTACGCGCGAGCGGCTACCTGAAGACCCTGGAGGACTTCGCAGCTATCCCGCTTTCGGTTTCCGATTCCGGCACCCCTGTAATGCTGAAGGACGTCGCCCGCATTCAGATGGGCCCGGAGATGCGCCGCGGTATCGCCGAGCTGAACGGGGAAGGCGAGGTGGCCGGCGGGATCGTCATCATGCGCCACGGCAAGAATGCCCTTGAGACGATCGAGGCGGTCAAGCAGAAAATGGCGGCGCTCAAGGCGAGCCTGCCGGCCGGCGTGGAAGTGGTAGAGACGTACGATCGATCCGGGCTCATCGAGCGTTCGGTGCGCCACCTCGCCGAGAAGCTGGTGGAGGAATTCATCGTCGTCGCGCTCGTCTGCCTCGCCTTCCTGTTACATCTGAGGAGCTCGCTGGTGGCGATCGTCACCCTGCCGCTGGGCATCCTCGCTGCTTTCATCGTCATGTACTACCAGGGCGTCAATGCCAACATCATGTCGCTGGGCGGCATCGCGATCGCGATCGGCGCCATGGTGGACGCTGCCGTGGTGATGATAGAGAACGCGCACAAGAAAATCGAAACCTGGGAAAATGCGCATCCCACGGAGAAGCTGTCGGGCGAGACGCGGTGGAACGTGATAGCCGAGGGCGCGACGGAGGTCGGGCCGGCCCTGTTTTTCTCGCTGCTGATCATCACGCTTTCCTTCGTGCCGGTCTTCGCGCTGCAGGCTCAGGAGGGCAAGCTCTTTTCGCCGCTCGCGTATACGAAGACTTACGCGATGGCTGCCGCCGCAGCGTTGTCGGTCACGTTGGTGCCGGTGCTGATGGGTTATCTGATCCGGGGCCGCATCCCGGCGGAGCGAAAGAATCCCATCAATCGGCTTCTCATCGCGGTTTACCGGCCCGTATTGGCGGGGGTATTGAGGTTTCCCAGATCCACGCTTGCCCTTGCGCTGCTCGCGGCGCTCTCGATCGCCTGGCCTGTCACGAAGCTGGGTACGGAGTTTCTGCCACCCCTGTACGAAGGCGACATTCTTTACATGCCATCGGCTCTGCCGGGCCTCTCGGCGGGCAAGGCCGCGGAGCTGTTGCAGCAGACCGACCGGCTCATCGCGACCGTACCGGAAGTGAAGAGCGTGTTCGGCAAGATCGGGCGCGCGGAGACAGCCACCGACCCGGCCCCGCTGGAGATGATCGAGACGGTTGTACAGCTGAAGCCGCGCTCCGAGTGGCGGCCCGGCATGACCCCCGAGAAGCTCATCGAGGAGCTCGACCAGCTCGTCAGGCTGCCGGGGCTGTCGAATATCTGGATTCCGCCGATCCGCAATAGGATCGACATGCTCGCCACGGGGATCAAGAGCCCGCTTGGCATCAAGGTCGCGGGGAACGACCTCGTCGAGATCGAGCGCGTCGCCGGGGAGATCGAGCGCGTGGTGAAGGGCGTGCCCGGCGTCTCGTCCGCCCTCGCGGAACGGGTGCGCGGCGGACGCTACATCGATGTGGCCGTCGATCGCATGGCAGCCGCCCGGTACGGAATGTCGATCGCTGCTGTGCAATCGGTGGTCTCGGCCGCCATCGGCGGCGAGAACATCGGCGAGACGATCGAAGGCCGGCGGCGCTTCCCGATCAACGTGCGCTACCCCCGCGAAGTGCGCGACTCGATGCAGGAGCTGCGGATGTTGCCCATCGTTACGGAACGAGGGGCGCAGATCCCGCTTTCGGCGGTCGCCTCGCTCGACATCTCCGACGGCCCGCCGATGCTGCGCTCTGAAAATGCACGGCTCACGGGCTGGGTGTACGTGGACATGCGCGACCGGGACCTCGGCTCCGTCGTAGCCGACGCGCAGCGCGCGGTGGCAGCGAAGGTCAAGCTGCCGCCTGGCGTCTCGCTATCCTGGTCAGGGCAGTTCGAGTATCTGGAACGGGCGCGCGCACGCCTCGCAATCGTGGTGCCCTTTGTGCTGGTCATCATTCTGCTGCTTCTGTATCTCACCTTCCGTCGCATGGACGAGGCGCTGCTCATCATGCTCTCCCTGCCATTCGCGCTCGTAGGCGGGTTCTGGACGCTTTACGCGCTGGGCCACAACCTATCCGTCGCCGGCATCGTAGGATTCATCGCGCTGGCGGGTGTGGCGGCCGAGTTCGGCGTAGTCATGGTGATTTACCTCAAGCAGGCACTCGAGCGCCCGGGAGAGCGGAACCTGCTCGAAGCCATCGATGATGGCGCGGTCCAGCGGGTGCGTCCGAAAGCGATGACGGTCGCCGTCATCGTCGCCGGTCTGATTCCCATCATGTGGTCGGACGGCGCCGGCAGCGAAGTGATGCAGCGCATCGCCGCCCCGATGATCGGCGGCATGCTGACCGCGCCGCTTTTGTCTATGTTTGTCATCCCGGCGGCGTATCTCCTGATGCGCCGACGGGCTTATTCTTCCAACGAAAGGAAAGCACCTTGAAAAGCATTGCCATCCTTATCGCTGCAGCTTTCTCCATCGCTGCCTTCGCCCAAGCGGGCCACAAGGCCACCGGAACGATATCCAGCGTCGACCGGGAGAGAGGCCGGGTGACGATCAAGCATGGCCCGGTACCGAGCCTCAACTGGCCCGGAATGAACATGGCGTTTGGGGTCAAGGACAAGGCAATGCTCGAGCGGGTGAAACCCGGCCAGAAAATCGAGTTCACTTTCGTGGAGCAGGGCAGGGATTACGTAGTCACCGAGGTGAAGTAACCGGTGCGAACGATTGCTTCGCTCGCCGCCCTGGCCGTGGTTTGCGGCGCAGCCGTAGCGCAGGGCATCGACGACCCGCCCTCCGCTTTTGCGCCAGACGAGGGGATAGTTCGCAAAGTGGACAAGCTTGCCGGCGAAATCATCATTCGCCACGGCCCCCTCACCGAAATGGACATGCCGCCCATGACGATGGCCTTCGAGGTAAGCAACCCGCAATTACTGGACGAGGTAAAGGCTGGTGACCGGGTAACTTTTCGGGTCGAGTTGCTTAATGGGCGGTTCACCGTGACCCGCATTGAGCGCAAAGGGCAGTAATGCCTTGGTGCTGAACTGCAGGGCTATAATGGGTCCTAGGTACTGGCCATAGTCGGGATGCTGTTTTGCTGATAAGACTGCTTGCTTCGCTGATCGCCCTGACGCTGATTGCCGGTGTGCCGGCGATCGCGTCCACGGCTGCGGCGTCGGCAGATTGCGTGGCGCTGACGAGCGCAAGCAGCGACGACGGATGCTGCGGCGGAGCCGATATGGCGCGCTGCGCGCTCGCGTGCGCGGTGGCATCGTCCACGGCTGCGGTCGGTAATACGGCCGAAGCGGTACCGGTCATGCTCAGCGCGGCGCCGCTCGCGTGCATCATCGCATCTCCAGATTCCCCGGCCCGTCCACCCGACACGGCGCCTCCCAAGCCTCTCTCCGTCTGATCGCGCCGGTCCCCTGACCGGCAGGCGCGGCTTCGGCCGCGGCGGATCGCCGCCTCCGTCAGGCGGCCATTGCGGAGAGCATCTTGATCGACATAACGAAGGCGCACCCCCTCGCGGCGCGGCGCCGCTTTCTCGCTGGACTTGCGGGGCTCGCGTCCGCGCCGCTGCTCGCTGGGCGAGGCAGTGCTGCCCCCGGCGCGGAGCCCAAGCTCGTTGAGGCCCGCCTGGCTGCCGGGCCGGCGCGCGTACAGCTCGTCCCCAGCCAATATCCCGCCACGGACGTATGGGCCTACAACGGCCAGATACCTGGCCCGGTGCTGCGGCTACGCCAGGGCGACCGCCTGCGCGTGCAGGTTCACAACGCGCTCGCCGAGGGCACTACGGTGCACTGGCATGGCGTGCGCGTGCCCAACGCGATGGACGGCGTTCCGGTTATCACGCAGCCGTCGATCGCGCCTGACGGCACCTTCATCTACGAATTCGAGCCCCCGGACGCCGGGACGTTCTTCTATCACCCGCACCAGAAGAGCTACGAGCAGGTAGCGCGCGGCCTGGCGGGCGCTTTGATCATCGAGGAGCGTGAGCCGCCAAAGGTCGACCGCGACGTGCTGTGGGTCCTCGGCGACTGGCGCCTGAACCGCGATGCCTCCGTGCGCGGCGGCTTCGGCAGCTTCATGGACGTCAGCCACAACGGCCGGGTAGGCAACACCGTGACGATCAACGGCCGCGTGCCGGAGGAGTTTCGCGTGCGCGCAGGCGAGCGCGTCCGTCTTCGCCTCGTCAATGCGGCGGTTGCGCGCGTGGTCGGGCTGGAGTTCGCCGGTCACCAGCCAGTCATCATCGCGCTAGACGGCCAGCCGGTGGAGCCTCACGAGCCGGATGGTGGCGTAGTGGTATTGGGACCGGCCATGCGCGCGGACCTTGTCCTCGACATGACGGCCAGGCCGGGAAGCCAACACGTCGTGCGCGACGGATTTTATGCGCGGCTTGCGTACGAGCTCATCCGAATCGCGTATAGCGACGAACCTCCGCTCCGCAGCCGTCCGGACGAGCCGGTGCGGCTGCCGGCTAATCCGCTCGGGGAACCCGAGGTGAAGAAAGCCGAGCGGCACGAAGTCGTATTCACGGGCGGCATGATGGGCAACATGCGCTCGCTGCCCCGCGGGATGGCCTGGGCGGTGAATGGCGTCGCAAACGGCTGCGGCGACGGGGCGTCGGCCTTCGATCCGCTCTTCGTCCTGCGCAAGGGCCGCAGCTACGTGCTGAATCTCATCAACGACACGGCCTGGCATCATCCGATCCATCTGCACGGACATTCGTTCCGCGTCATCTCGCGAAACGGGGCGGCCACGCCGCATCGCGAATGGCTGGACACCGTATTGCTCGCACCGCGCGAACGCGCGGAGATCGCCTTCGTAGCCGACAACCCGGGCGACTGGATGTTCCATTGCCACGTGCTCGGCCACCAGGCGTTCGGAATGATGGCCTGCATTCGCGTCACATGAACAAGGAGGGACTATGAGAAGGCGCAGCTTTCTAGGTTTACTTGCCGGCGTCGCGGCGGCCACGACCGTTCGCGCGGAGGATTCGCGCAAGGCGACGCTTTACAAGAACCCGCAGTGCGGCTGCTGCGAGGACTATGCAAGCTACCTGCGCAAGGCAGGCTTTCAGGTGGCGGTGGTTGCCACGCACGACCTGGATGCCGTCAAGGCGCAGCACCATGTACCGCAAAACCTGTATGGCTGCCACACGACGCTTGTGGGCGGGTATGTCGTCGAAGGACACGTCCCCGCCTCGACCATCGAGCGCCTCCTGCAGGAGCGCCCGCGCATCCGCGGCGTTTCCCTGCCGGGCATGCCCTTGGGCTCTCCGGGGATGACCGGACCGAAGACCGAACCGTTCCGGATCCTGGAGATCGGACCGGAGCAGCGAGTTTATGCAGTCGAATGAAAGGAGACAGACCATGATCAAGAGAACTCTCGCCGTAGCAGTGTCCGCAGCAGTGATCGCCGGCGCCGCGTTCGCGCAGCAGGCGACGGATTCCGGGGACTCGCTCGAGCGCCGCATCGAGCGCATCGAGCAAGCCGTTGTCAGGATCGAAAAGAAGCTTTCCGCTTCCTCGGAAGGCACGATGGAAGGCTGCCGCGGGATGATGGGCGGTGGCGGGATGATGGGCGGCGGCATGGGTGGCGGCCGCAGCTCGCCGAACGATCAGTGGGGCGGTTCCGGCTCGCGCTGATGCGGAGCGAGGAAATCTGGGCGGTTCTGGCCTACATCAAGACCCATTGGACATCCCCGGAAGTCCTCTCGGCACGAGAAGAGATCCTGCGAAATGCGAGGCGGCGATGAAGCTCAAGAGGGTTTACTTGATCGCGGTGGCCGTCGTGGCGCTAGCGGTGGGCGCCGTAGCGGCGACCGCGATGTTTCGCTCCACGGCGCCGCCTCACAGCTTCGAGGCGGTGGATATCACCGGCGTCGACTGGGGCAAGGATTTTCAGCTTACAGACCACACAGGGAAAAAGCGCTCACTGGCGGACTTTCGTGGACGGGTGGTAACGCTCTTCTTCGGCTACACCCAGTGCCCCGACGTGTGCCCAACGACCATGGCACGGCTAAGCGAGACGATGAACCTGCTCGGCGATGACGCCCGACTCGTACAGGGCCTTTTCATGACAGTCGACCCGAAGCGCGACACTCCCGAGGTCCTGGCGCAGTACGTGCCGGCATTCCACCCGGCCTTTCTCGGGTTGCACGGCGATCCGGAAACGACCGCGCGTACCGCCAAGGAGTTCAAGGTGTACTTCTACCTACAGCCGCCGAACGAGCACGGCTCGTACAGCGTTGATCACTCGGGACACATACTCGTCTTCGACGCAGCCGGCCGGCTGAGGCTGATGATGAAGCCGGATCAATCCACCGAGTCGATGGCGGGCGACCTTCGGGCACTGATCAGGGAGTCGGATGGATGAGCCGGCGATAAGGTGGTCCACGGCTATCTGCGCGGCGCTGGGCGTGCTTTTCGCGCTTGCGGCTTGCGCCGCATGATCGAAGAGAAGTCGGGCGGTGCCGGGGGCATCGAGTCGATCCGCAAGGCACCTTGGGGAGACCTGTACGAAGTCGTGCTGCGCGGTCCGGACGGTCCGATCGTCTACTACGTGGACGGCGCTGCCTCGGTCATCATTGCGGGCCAGGCGATCGATGCTAAGAGCGGCCGGAACCTTACGCGCGAGCGGATGCATGAGCTTTCGCGCATTGAGTGGGCATCGCTGCCATTCGGTTCGGCGATCACCACGATTCGCGGCAATGGCCGGCGCAAGATCGCCGTGTTCTCCGACCCCAATTGCCCGTACTG
>DATABW010000394.1:0-2340 GCA_036259375.1 Woeseiaceae bacterium | reverse complement strand
ACCGATTACCCGTCGTTCAGCGATAAGCGCATCGACGCGATCGCACCGTCGCTCGTGATGGTGAATTTCGACCTGCCGTACGCCGTCTCCGGCGTTTCCGAACGGCATTACTACGGGACGGGCCTCATTGTCGACAAGTCGCGCGGTTACGTGCTCGTGGACCGCAATACGGTGCCCGTCGCCATGGGCGACGTGCGCATCACCTTTGCGGGTTCGCTGCAGGTGGAAGGCGAAGTCGAGTACGTGCACCCGCTGCACAACCTGGCAATCGTGTCCTACGATCCGGAGCTCATCGGCGAAACCCCGGTGGAAGAAGCGGAGTTCGCGGTCAAGCAACTGGTGCCGGGGAACCGGGTGTGGGTAGTCGGCCTCAAGAGCGATCACCAGATCGCGCACCAGGCAAGCACCGTGTCGTCCATCGATCCGCTGAGCCTGCCGCTGTCCCGGACGTTGCGGTTCCGGGACTCGAACCTGGAAGTCATCTCGCTCGTGAACGAGCCGATCAGTCCGGACGGCGTCCTCGTAGACGAGCGCGGCCGTGTAGCGGCCACCTGGTCGAGTTTCGCCTACCAGACCGACGACGAGTCCGGGCAGATCAGCTTCGGCATCGGCAGCGAGCTCGTCAGCCAGTTCATCGAAACGGTGCGCTCCGGCGAGCCGGTCTATTCGTTCGAGGCGGAGTTCGACTATACGCCGCTGTTCGAGGCCAGGAAGTTCGGCGTGAGCGACGAATGGCTCGAGAAGCTCGAGCAGCACAATCCGCGGGGCAGGCGAGTGTTGCGTATCAGCCGCGCCGTTGCCGGATCGCCGGCCGCGGAGACACTCCGCAGCGGCGACATCCTGCTCGCGATAGACGGACAGGAGGTCAGCAGTTACCGGGAGCTCGAGCGCGCCGTTCAGAAGCCGGAAGTCGTTGCCACGATCTGGCGCGACGGTGAAGCGCGGGAAATCGACGTCGATACCGTCGCATTGGACGGCACGGGGATCGAACGCGCGCTTTCCTGGGCGGGCGCGCTGCTGCAGGATCCGCATCGCGCGATGGCATCGCAGCGCGGCATCGATCCGAGCGGCGTCTACGTGGCGTATTTCAGTTACGGCTCGCCGGCGACGCGCTACGGGCTGTATGCCGGCCGCCGCATCGTGGCCGTAGACGGCCGCGAAACGGAAAATCTGCAGTCGTTCATCAAGGCGGTGAACGGAAAGCAGGACCGGGAGTCGGTGCGCCTCAAGACGATCACCTGGAACGGCGCGGTGGAGGTCATCACCCTGAAGCTCGATAAGCAGTACTGGTCCGCGTACGAGATCAGGCGCACGGGCGAAGGCTGGCGGCGTGTCGACATCGGCTGAGCTCTGGCGGGTGCGGGCTGCGGCGGCGGTCGTGGCCGCATCGCTCCTGATGGCTGGTTCCGGTTTACCGGCCCAGGAGACGTTGTACAAATACCGCGGACCGGACGGCGAATGGATCTTTTCGGACCGGCCGCCTGAAGGAAACGAGGAGGTAGAGACCCGGGACATCGCGTACGGTAGCGAGAACCCGGAGGTCAAAGTCTCGCATCGGCTGGTGGACGGCAACCTGCAGCTCACCGGAAGCAATGGCTATTACGCCCCGGTCGAACTCGTGCTCGGCATCGATTCGATGGCGAACGCGGTGCCGCCCGGCCCGGAGCAGCCGCTGCGGTTCGTCGTCCCCGCGAAGGGCGAGATGGACCTGTTCGCGCTGCTGCCGAGTGCGGCAGGCATGCAGCCGGAGATGCGTTACCGGTATACCTGGGTTACGGGCGATCCGATGAGCGTGCATCGGCCGGAACAGCCGTACCGGGTACCGTTCGCGGTAGCCGCCGCGTTTCCGGTGTCGCAGGCGTTCCCGCAGGCCATCACGCACAGGACGCCCGACAGCCGCTACGCCGTGGACATCTCGATGCCGATCGGCACGGGCATTTACGCAGCGCGCGGCGGCACCGTCTTCGAGGTTACGAGCACCAACTTCCGCGGCGGCCTGGATCCCGCCGATGCAGCAGCCGCGAATCTCGTGCACATCCTGCACGATGACGGTACCTATGCCGTCTACGCCCACCTGAACTGGAATTCGATCCGCGTCCGGCCCGGGGACGTGGTGAGCCGCGGGGAGTACATCGCGGACTCGGGGAATACCGGCTTCACGAGCGGCCCGCACCTGCATTTTGCCGTGTTGCGCAACCGGGGAATGGGAGTGGAGTCGTTGCCTGTAGTGTTCGAGGGCGCGAACGGGAGCGAGGTGACGCCTGAGACGGGCGTGAAGCTGGTGGCGTACTAAGGCGCGGGCCGGGAGCGGCTTGATCGCCATCGTCGTTCGGCACGGTC
>DATABW010000393.1:0-8019 GCA_036259375.1 Woeseiaceae bacterium | reverse complement strand
GCCGATGCGGCCCCGATGGCGGTACCGAGATAACGCAACTCCGTCGTCAATGCGGAAAGCACCGGCCGGTGCCGTTCGAACGGCGCCGCATCGCCCGATATGAACACGAGTGCCGACTCACCAATTTCGCGCGGATAGGCGAGGATTGCACCGTCCAGCCATTCGGCTCCGTGACGCCTGGCCCAACGCTCTCCTTCGCGGGCGTCGTCCGGCGTTCCGGTCGAGAACTGCACGATCGCCCGTTCTCCGAGCGCGGCGATTACCGCCGCTGTGTCGAGCACTTCACGCGTAGCGGCGTAGTCGTCGACGCAGACGATCGTTAACGGGCTGTTTGCCACGGCGGCCGCCGGCGCCGTCGCGGCGCGCGCTCCCAGCCTGGCGAGGGGCGCCGCTTTGGCGGCCGTCCGATTCCACACCGTGACCTCGAACCCGCCATTCAGCAACGCGGCTGCAATGGCGGAGCCCATCGCGCCAAGGCCGATAACGCTCACGTCGCTCATACCTGACTACTCCCGCCCGGTTCGTGCGTGGGGTTCTGAGGCTGCCACAAGCGCTGACCAAAGTAACGCCACAAGATTTTTCGCATTGTGAAAAGTCGGAGCTTTTCAGTATTCTGCCGGGCATAGTCCTGACGCCGGGAGCCCTTTTCCGCAGACCCCTGATGAAGACCAACAGCAGCCTCGATGCGCTCGTTTCAAGGGGCGGTGAAATCGGCGCATTGATCGGTGCCACCGACTGGTCAAAAACGCCGCTCGGCCCGCTCGAAAGCTGGCCCCGCAGCCTCCTCAACTACGTCGCGATGATCCTTGAGCTGCCGTCGCCTGCCATCATCTTCTGGGGTCCCGGGCAGACGCAGATTTACAACGAAGGTTACACATCCATCATGGGGCCCCGGCACCCGCGCTACTTCGGGGCGCCGGCCAGCGAGTGCTGGCCGGACACTTATCCCATTATCTACCCGTGGATGGCAAAGGTGCTCGAACGCGGCGAAAGGGTCACCGTCGAGAAGACGCAGATTACCGTGACCCGCTATGGATTCAGCGAGGAAGCCTGGTTCACGTTTACGCTCAGTCCGCTCCGGAACGATGCGGGCGAGATTGCAGGCATCCTGCAGCCGGTCGTCGAAGTGACCGGCAGCGTGCTCAGCGAGCGCCGCGCGGACACGTTGCGTGCGCTCGTACCGGTGCCGGGCTCCGTCGATGCGGCCGCCGATGCCGTCAACTCGATGTCCGCCAACAGGAATGACATTCCGTTCTCGCTGGTCTACCTCTGGGACGAGTCGCGGAAGACGCTCGAACCTGCCGCGCAGACCCGAAACCTGGACGCATGCGAAACTGCGCCAGCGCGGCTATTGCCGGCTGCCCGTCGAGCTTTCGAATTTCACGGGCCGGTCGAAGTCGATAATGTCGAGGAGTTGCTCGGCGATATGGATATCGGACCCTGGCCGGAGCCGCCCCGCTCTGCCGTCGTCCTGCCACTGGGCCAGCCACACTCCGGCTATTCCCGCGGGGCCGTCGTGTTCGGCTTGAGTCCGCGGCTGCATTTCGACGACCGGTACCGCAGCTTCCTGGAGCTCTCGGCAGGACAGATCGCCAGGGCAACCGCGCAGGCGCAGAACGCGCGTGAACGAGCCGAGCTTCTGGAGCGCGAGCAGGCCGCCAGGAAAGAAGCAGAACTCCAGAAGCAGCATCTCGTCTCTCTCTTCACGCAGGCACCGACCCCGATTGTCGTGCTTCGCGGTCCGGATCACGTCATCGAATTCGTCAATCAACACACCTGCCGCATATGGGGCCGCGAGCAAGAAAAGATCATCGACAGGCCGCTCTTCGAGGTGTTGCCGGAGCTTCGCGGGCAGGTCTTCGAGGACCTGCTCAACAACGTGCTCGAAACCGGCGAAACGCATATCGGCAGGGAGACCCTGGCGAAATTCGACTCACACGGGGACGGCACGCTCGAGGACGTGTATCTCAACTTCGTCTACGCACCGCTGCGGAACGTCGGCGGCGAAGTCGACGGCATCCTCGTCATAGCCTTCAACGTGACGGAAGAGGTTCGCGCGCGCGAGGAAATGGACCGTCTCCGCGCCGAGGCGGAAATAGCGAGCCGGGCCAAGGACGAATTCCTCGCGATGCTCGGCCATGAACTTCGCAACCCGCTCGCGCCGATACTGACCGCTCTGCAACTGCTCGCGCTGAAGGCGGACGATGTCGGGGCGCGCGAACGGTCGATCATCGAACGCCAGGTACGTCACCTGATCGCCCTGGTGGACGACCTGCTCGACGTCTCGAGGATCTCGCGCGGCAAAATTGAGCTCGACAATGAACTCGTGGAGCTGGCAGAGGTCACGGCAACGGCCATCGAGACGAGCAGTCCGCTTCTCGAAGAGCGCCAACACGCGCTGGTCGTGGACGTGCCGAAGGATGGGCTCGCCGTTTGCGGCGATCGCCGCCGCCTTGCCCAGATCATATCCAACCTGCTCAGCAATGCGGCCAAGTTCACGCCGTCCCAGGGACGGATCACGATCGCCGGCCGGAGGGACGGTGACGCAGTCGTGCTGACCGTAGAGGACAACGGCGTCGGCATCGGTGCGGATATACTGCCACACGTGTTCGACCGGTTTTCGCAAGGACAACAGCCTATCGAACGCTCCCACGGAGGTCTCGGGCTCGGCCTGTCGATCGTCAAAAGCCTCGTCGGTGCTCACGGCGGCTCCGTCGAAGCCCGCAGCCCGGGGAAGGGAGGCGGAACTTCGATGATCGTGCGGCTGCCACGCGCGCAGGGGGACTTCGCGACCGCAGCGGAGCAGACACGAGCGCCCGGTCACCCTGCTGCGGACAAGCGACTGCGCGTCCTTATCGTCGACGACAATGCCGACGCCGCCCAGCTTCTCGTGGACGCGCTAACGACCTTCGGGTATGAGGCGAGGCCGGCTCACGACGGCCCGTCGGCGCTGCGCGTCGCGGGCGATTTTCATCCGGAGGTCGCGGTCGTCGACCTGGGTCTGCCCGTAATGGACGGATTCGAGCTCGCGCGCCGATTCAACATCGATCCGGTGTTCCGGCGCACACGTTTGATAGCGTTGACGGGCTACGGGCAGGAAGCCGATCGCGCGCGATCGGCGGCTGCGGGTTTCGAGCGGCACCTCGTGAAGCCGGTGACGGTGGAATCACTGCGATCCGCAATCGACGGTGTGGCCGGCTATGCGCCCAAGTCGGCCGCGGACGCTACTGTAAGCTACCCTGATGTGTCAGAATAGGGCGGCGAGCCGCTCCATGTCCTTCTGTCCCGCACGTGTACGCAATCGATCAAGTTCTCATGGCCAAACTGTACTTCTATTATTCTTCGATGAACGCCGGCAAGTCGACGTCGCTGCTGCAATCCAGCTACAACTATCGCGAGCGCGGCATGAACACACTGCTGCTGGCGCCGCACTTCGACGACCGCTACGGCGTCGGCCGCATCACGTCGCGTATCGGGCTCGACGCCGGCGCCACGACCTTCACCGCGGCAGACAACCTGTACGATATCGTCACAGCCTGCTGCTCCGAGGACCCGCTGCATTGCGTGCTCATCGATGAGGCGCAGTTCCTGACGCGGCAACAGGTGTTCCAGCTCGGGCAGGTGACCGACGAGCTGGAAATCCCGGTGCTGGCCTACGGCATTCGCACCGATTTCCAGGGGGAGCCGTTCGAGGGCAGCAAGTACCTGCTCGCCTGGGCGGACAACCTGATCGAACTGAAGGCAATCTGCCACTGCGGCCGCAAAGCCACAATGGTCGTCCGGCTCGACGAGAACGGTAACGCCGTGACGGAAGGCTCACAGGTCGAAATCGGCGGCAATGACCGCTACGTGTCGATGTGCCGCAAGCATTTCAAGAAGAACTTCTACCGCGAGACCGTCGAGCAGACGCACAAGGCGCGGATTCAGCGAGTGGTCCACGCGGCGAGTTGAGGGGGGAGTGTCCCCGGGCCTGGCGTGCCGCACGCAAGGCGAGCAGCGCCTATCCTTCGGCGGCGGCGGGGGTGACCGGCGCGGTCTGTTCGTCCACCAGCCGGCGCACGTCTTCCAGGCTCTTCATCACGACCGTTTCACTCAAGCCGCTGTCATCCAGCGTCGAGCGTTCCGTAGCGGACGGATCTACGAACTTGATGCGGTGGTTGCCGAGTTGCACGACGTCTTCGTGCCTCAGCATCAGGTTGGAGATCCGGCGCGAGTTGACGAAGGTGCCGTTGGTGCTGTTGAGATCCATGAGAAACGTTGCAGCGCCATGCCGTACGAACATCGCATGATGACGGCTGACGAAGCGGCTGCTGATCCGGAGCTCATTGTGTTCGGAGCGGCCGATGAGCAGGCGAGGACGATCGAGCACCAGCTCGCGCAGCAGCTCTCCGTTGTAGCTCACGAACAGGACCGGCGGCGGCGCCTCGGGGTCCATCGCCCAGTCGCATGCCACGTCACGCAGCGCCGACAGGTCGGCAGCGGTGCCCGGCTGCAAGATCAATTCCGACGTGATCGGAACCTTTTCGGCCTTCGACAGCGCCAGCAGCACGAGGCGCTCGACCACGCCCGGCCAGCCGTTGGACGCCGCATGCAATTCGAGGCAAACGTCTTCGGGAAAGATACGCGCCGGCACCGAACAGCCGCCCGCCCGCATCTTCGCGTAGACGTAGTTCCTCGTTTCGAAGTCCGACATCGGTTCGAGTTCGAGTCTGCCGGTCTGCCGTTTGGCGATGCACGACATTGCGGGCGCCTTCATCATTCCCGCCATCGAGCGGTCGCTAGCCAGGACGAAGCGGAATGCGCTCTGGTCCCTGATTTTGAGACTCACAAGGTCGCACAGGGTGCTCAGCGCGGCGGGGCTCATGGCGTGGGTGTTCTCGATGACCAGGAGCGGAGGATGACCGGCCGCCGCCTGTTGGCGGGCGAACACCTTGAGCATGTTGATGAGCTCGTTCGTGCTGTTGAACTCGAACTCGTAACCGAACTGGCCGAGCGCGTCCTTGAGCAGCGCGTTGGTTTCCAGTCCGGCGCCGTCGACGATGGCGAACGCCACGTTTTCCGGCAACGTACGCGTGAACTCGCGGAGGATCGTGGACTTGCCGGAGAGCGGAGGGCCTTCGAAGAGCCCCAGCCCGTTCCTGTCGGCAAAGGTGGCGGCACAAAAATCGAGCGCCGCGAGATGAGATTCGCACGGCACCATGATGATGGGTTCACCCTGGGTGCGGAACGGTTGTTGGCGCAGCCCGGCTGCAGTCAGCTCCATGATTCTGATTCTTTGCTGATCAGATTATTCGAAAATAGTCATTCGGATACAGCGACTTCTCGAATTTTTTTAATGTTTCAAAGCACCTGGACCACCTAGTCTAAGCCCACGGTGTCGGAATTGTAAACACTTTACGAGTACCCGTGGAATTCCAATCGGTTAAGATACTAAAACGATAATTTACTGTAACTAAGCCTTCCAGCCGCAGAGACATAATGTATAAAAAGCGCGTTTCCCAATGTATGGGCCGGAGGCCGTGACGACGACACTCCTCGAGGGGCGCGGCCTGGGCCTCGTACGCGGCGATCGCTGGCTGTTCGGCGGAGTCGACATTGCCCTCGGCACGGGCGAGCTGCTGCGGGTCGAGGGGCCCAACGGCAGCGGCAAGACGAGCCTGTTGCGCGCAGTTGCCGGGTTGATCGAGCCCGATGACGGGGAGGTCCTGTGGCGGGGCCAGCCGATACGGCGCCATCGCCAGGCTTACCACGCGGAGCTCGCCTGGATGGGCCACCGACCCGGGTTCAAGGGCGACCTGACGCCGGTGGAAAACCTCCGCTTCGAGGCCGGCCTGCGGGCGGGCTGGAAACCGGCAGCCGACGACATCTTGCAGCGATTGGGACTCACGCCGCTGCGGCGTATCCCGTACCGGCTGCTTTCCGCCGGTCAGCAGCGGCGGCTCGCGCTGGCCCGGCTGGTTCTTTCCGGCGCCACGCTCTGGATCCTCGATGAGCCCTTCACCAATCTCGACGCCCCAGGCCGGGAGCAGGTGCAGTCACTGCTGGACGAACACCTCGCGGGCGGGGGCGTCGCGCTCGCGGCCTCGCACCAGGAGCTCGCCATCGACGCGCCGACGCAGCGGATCGGCCTGCAATGAACGGCTCCGACGAGCGCCTGCCCGGCCTTTTCGACGGCATGGCTGCGATCCTGCGGCGCGATCTGCTGCTCGCGTGGAAGCGGCCGGGGGATGTGCTGAACCCGCTCATTTTTTTCCTTCTCGTCAGCACGCTGTTCCCGCTGGCGCTGGGACCCGATGCGCGTCAGCTGGCGCTGATCGGCCCCGGCGTGGTCTGGGTCGCCGCGCTGCTTGCAACGCTGCTATCGCTGAACGGCCTGTTTCTCGGCGATTACGAGGACGGCAGCCTCGAACAACTGCTGCTCTCGCCGCAGCCGCTGCCCTGGCTCGTGCTGGGCAAGTCGGCGGCGCACTGGCTGACGAGCGGCCTGCCGCTGATCGTCGTCTCGCCATTCGCGGCACTCTCCTTCGGGATGCCCGCCGATGCGGTCCGGGTTATGATGCTCACGTTGGCGCTTGGGACCGTCAGCCTCAGCCTGCTGGGATCGATCGGCGCGGCCCTCACGGTAGGGCTGCATCGAGGCACCGCGTTGCTCGGGCTCCTGATCCTGCCGCTCGCGATGCCGATCCTGATTTTCGGCGCCCGCACCGTCTCGCTGGCGGCGGCGGGTGACGCCGCGGGCGGGGGCGTCTGGTTCCTGGGCGCGTGGTGCGCGCTGGCAATGGTCCTGGCGCCGTTCGCGGCCGCCGCGGCCCTGAAGATCAGTAACGAGTAATGTGGACGTTCTTGCACAGGCTGGCCTCACCGCCCCATTTCTACGCGCTCGCCGCGCGCCTGATCCCGTGGCTCGCCGGGGCCGCCATCGTCGCGATTGCCTACGGCGCGATCGCCGGCCTCTTCCTCGCTCCGCCCGACTACCAGCAGGGCGACGCGTTCCGCATCATCTACGTGCACGTGCCGTCGGCTTACCTGTCCATGCTTGCGTATCTCGTGATGGCCGTCGCCGCCGGCATCGGCCTGGTCTGGCGCATGAAGCTCGCGCATGCGGTAGCGGCGAGCGCAGCCCCGCTCGGCGCCTGGTTCACGTTCCTGGCCCTGCTCACGGGCTCTATCTGGGGCCGGCCGATGTGGGGCACGTGGTGGGAGTGGGGCGATCCCCGACTGACATCCGAACTCATCCTGCTGTTTCTGTACTTCGGCTACATGGCGCTGCGCTCCGCGATCGACGACACCGCGAAGGCGGATCGCGCGAGCGCCGTGCTCGCGATGGTGGGCGCCGTCAACCTGCCGATCATCCATTTTTCCGTCGAGTGGTGGAGCTCGCTGCACCAGGGACCGACGCTCATCCGCGCGGGCGGGCCGGCAATCGCCGGCGACATGCTCTGGCCGCTGCTGGCGATGATCGCCGGTTTCTCGCTCCTGTTCGCGGCGCTGCTCCTCGACCGTGTCAGGAGCGAGGTCCTGATTCGCGAGCGGCGCGCCCGTTGGGTCCGCAACCTGATGTATCCTGAACAGGAAACCCCGTGATGGAATTCCTGTCCATGGGCGGGTACGGCGGCTACGTCTGGACGGCCTACGCGCTCACTTTCGGCGTCATCGTCCTGTGCGCGGTCCAGGCGCGGCGCCGTCACCGGCGAGTGCTGCACGACATCAGGATCAGGCTCGAAGCCGCGGAGAGCGGAAAATGAAACCCCGACAACAACGCTTGCTGGCCGTCGGCCTGGCGGCGGCCGGACTCGTCATCGCCACCGCGCTGACGCTGACGGCATTTCAGAAAAACATGATGTTCTATATCGAGATCGAGGAGGTCGTGCAGGGCAACGTGCCCGACCTCCTCGATCTCGATATAGAACATCATGTTTTTCTGAAATGCCTTCAGCGTCAGCGCGGTGGCGATGACGAGTCCGGCCGCCGCCAGGCCGACGGCCAGCAAGCGTTGTTGTCGGGGTTTCATTTTCCGCT
>DATABW010000392.1:0-1547 GCA_036259375.1 Woeseiaceae bacterium | reverse complement strand
GCGCCCACGCGCACCTCGTCTCCCGACAGGACGCCGTCGTTGTTCCAGTCGTGATTACGGAAGGATCGGTCGTTGCCGCGCCATTCGGCGCGCGTGATCCGGCCGTCCCTGTCCATATCCATGCCGCGGAACCGCATATTGTTCTGCTGTGTCCTTTGCGGCTCAGCAGATGCCCGCACCACCGGATCCGCGAGAAGCGCAACACCCAGGATTGACACCGCCGTGCAGAAGTATGCCTTCATCGTTCCCCCTCGGCCCAAGAGGGAGCAGAATGTGTGCCTGAGCAGGCTCAACCGCAGGTCAGCACGCTAACCCGACAGAGCCGGGCATCAAGCACCGCGATACGTGCTGCTCCAGAGTGGCAGAAGCTCGGTGAACGTCTGGTCGACCCACTTCACGAGGTGCGCCGGATTCTCCATCGTCTCCGCATCATTGGCCTGATCCGAAAAGAGCCAGCGACCCACGAACACCCAGCCTTGTTCAACGGCGTTCCTGTTGTTGGCCAGCCATTCGACAGCATCGTGCGGCAGCATCTCTACCGCGGGTTGACGGTCGGCGTACTGGATGAATCCTCGATTCGAGGACATCCAGTCCGTCAGGAGTTGTTTCCAGTCGGTAGAAATGAGGCGCTGGAAATTTTCATAATAGGCCGCGACGCGTTCCTGGCCCGCTTCGCGATCGGGATCCGCGCCCGCCGCAGACAGGTTGAACCCGATACCGGCACGCACCGCGGACCGTCCCCATTCGGGGACGGCAAAGAAACCCAGATTTATCTGCGGCTCCCACCGCCCGCCGTGGTGAAAGGCGTACAGATGCCCGGTCGTCCCTGCATAGAAGCTATTGCGTCGAAATAGCTTGCTGCCCGACTGCCCTGCCCGGTTCCGCGCTTCGACGATCCTGGCGGCGAACGGACGTTCATTGATCGCCATGAGCAGCGCCTCGATCGTGGAGCCGAGCGAATCGAGCGCCGACGCGGGCGCCAGTTGCTGCAACGCGGCGAACTGCGCGCGGCCGAACCCGCCGCGCGGCGCAGCCACAGCCGCGCGTTCCGTCTTGGATTTCGCGCTCCGGGAGCGTTTGGGCGCCGGTTCGGGCACCTGGCGTACCTCGCGCCGGATGGATTCCTGCAGGAGGCTCCGCGCGATGATGTTCTGGGGGTTGAGCTCCAGCGCACGCTCGAGCGCCGCGTTTGCGGCCTCGAAGAGCCCGAGCTCGATGTTGCAGCGCGCAAGCCGCGTCCACGCGCCCTGGTTCGCAGGCACGAGCTTCGTCAGCTCCTCGTTGACCTGCTTCGCCTCGACGCCGAAATCTCCGGCGCGGGCGAAATCGATGGCTCGCTGTTCGAGTGATGTGATGTCCACGCGTCATCATACCCGCCTTCGCGCTTTGCGCTACGGCGCGGCAGGCTCCGCCTTCGCGCTTTGCGCTACGGCGCGGCAGGCTCCGTTCGCCACACCCTCAGCGTGAGTTCCCGCACCTTCAGCGTGAGTTCCAAGCACCCTCAGCGTCAGTTCCGAAGTAGGCCTATAATCCAGCGCATGCAGGTG
>DATABW010000391.1:0-4493 GCA_036259375.1 Woeseiaceae bacterium | reverse complement strand
GAGCGACTGCTGTCGACGCCGGTGCGACCGTCGGACCTGGCACCTTAGAACCTCAGATCGCCTCGGCGCGCGCCCGCAAACTCTCGAAATCGCCCGTCGCTTCCGCCTCCAGGAGGCGGTTGCGCATGATGGCGACGTCTCGATCGAGCTCGGCGACCATCTGCTGGAACCGCGGTTCGTCCCGGATCTGATCGAGGTACGGGTCGAGTGCCAGCGGCCATCCGTCGAACATGACCGAGCCGCGAAAACCGGCATCCAGTGCCTCACGAAACGCGTTCAGCGCGTCCTCGCGGCGGCCGAGGAGTGAGTAAATCTGCACGTCGCGAATACCGAAGCCGAACGTGCCGAGCCGCGGCAGGTCGGCGATTGCCTCCAGCGCCTGGTTCAGGAGCCGGTTGGCCTCCTGTTTGCGGCCCTGGCGCAGGTGTATGTACGCCAGTTTCACGGCGTTCCGTGCCGTCTGCCGGTCGACCGTATCGGCCGAATCGCCGTTCAACAGCGGGTCGGCCGCGAGGGCATACCGGCTTGCTACATCGAAGTCGCCGGCGAGCAGCGCGGCATCGGAGGCGAGGTTGTACAGGAACTTCCCCGGAATGACGCCCTGCTCGATCAACGTCACGAAATGCTCCTGCGCCTGGCCGTACTCACCGGCGAACAGCGCCTTGTAACCCGGCATGGCCGGCGCGAACAGGTGGGTATCGGGGAAAGCATCCACCACGGCCTCGGCTTTCCCGATCTCGCCGAGGTCCGCCAGGATGCCCACGTCGGTGCCCCCGGCCATCGGATCGTCGGTCAGTTCCGTCCCTTCCAGGTACCAGGCATAGGCTTCGTCGAGCCGTCCGAGTCCCCAGAGGTGAACCGCGATGTACTGGTAGATGGTCGGCCAGTCGCTGTGGATGCGCGCGGCTTCCAGCCACAGGTGCATCGCCGCGCGGTCCTGCCCGCGCTTGGCGTAGATCAGCGGCAGGTTCGCATACGGGATGCGCGCGAGCGGGTCCAGTTCCATCGCCCGCTGGTAGAGCTCGATCGCTTCGTCCAGGCGCTCCTCTTCGTTGCGCAGGGACGCGAACCACATCCAGGCGCTGGCATGGTTCGGGTTCAGCTCTATGGCCCGGCGAAACGCGGCTTCCGCCGCGGCGTTCTCAACGCCCGTGCGGTCGTTCTGCCATTGCATGTGTTTGAGCAGGCCCAGGATGGCGTACGCGTCCGCCAGGTTCGGGTCGAGCTCGAGCGCGCGCTCGAGGCTCGCTCCTGTGGCGGCGAACGCCTCGTCTTCCGCGATGGCACGGTGGTTGTTCCACAGGAGCAGCACGCTTTCTGCCAGCCCGGCGTGCGCCTCCGCGTATGCCGGGTCGAGTGCCACGGCCTCGGCAAATTGCTGCCGCGCCAGTCGTAGCGTTTCGAGCTGTCGCCGGTGAAGGTTCTGCCGGCCTTCCTTGTGCAGGCGATAGGCGCGCAGGTCCTTCGTCGGCATCGACGTCACCCGCCGTTGCTCGTCCGGAGAAAGCGTGGTTTCGAGTGCCGCGGCAACGGCCTCCGATATCTCGCTCTGGATGGAGAAAATGTTCTCGAGCGTCAGCCGCCGGTCATACGCCTGTGCCCACAGGTGCTCGTCGGTCGTCGCGTCGATCAACTGCAAGTTGATGCGCACATTGTCGCCGATCCGTTGCACGGAGCCCTCCAGGATCGTCTCTGCGCCGAGCTCCTCCCCGATCTGCCGCAGGTTCAGCCTCGTGTTCCGGTATTCCATCACCGACGTCCGCGAGATGACCTTGAGCGACTTGATATTCGCCAGCCGCGTCAGGAGATCGTCGTGAATGCCGTCCGCAAACAGGGCGTTGTCGGGTTCTCCCCCGCGGCTCTCGAACGGCAGCACGGCGAGGGACCGCGGCGCCGCAGCGGGATCGTCGGCCGAGTTTTCCGTGAGATTGAGCGAGATCGATACCGTCAGCGCGACCGCAAGCAGCGCGATGATCGCGTAATTCATGCGATGCGGTGCCTGCCGCCCTGCGGGCACCGTGGCGGGCTCCTGCCGACGATCGACCCTCACCCCCTCGGGCGTCCACTCGAAAATCCAGGCCAGGATTACGGCGGCGACGAACCCCGCGATCACCAGCACCACGAAGATCCTGAAGAATCGTTCCGAGGCGCCAAACGTCGGCAGCAGAACGGATCCTGCTTCGATCAGGATCCACGACGAGAGCGCGTACGCAGCGGCGATGCGCCAGACATTGCGCCGCCGCAGTTCCGATAAAAAATTACGCATGGGTGCAGGTATATTAGGCTCCCCGGGGCAGGAACCATTTTATGACGGAACGTGATGCACTGCTGGAAAAAGCGGCACAGCATGCCAGGGGATATCTCGACGGCATAAGGGACCGGCCTGTCGGGGCAACGGTCGCGAACGGCGAACTGCACCGCCGGCTGCGGGCGACATTTACCGAAGGCGGAGAGAGCGCGCTCGAGGTGCTGGATGAGCTTGCCCTGGCCGCGCGCGACGGAACGGTTGCGACGCAGGGGCCGCGTTTTTTCGGATTCGTCGTCGGCAGCAGCCTCCCTGTGGCGACCGCGGCGGACTGGCTCGTCTCCGGCTGGGACCAGAATTCCGGGCTGCACATCCTGTCGCCGCTGAATGCCGTCGTGGAACAGGTCACCAGTGACTGGATCCGGGAAATCGTGGGCCTGCCGGGCTCCTGGACGGCCGGTTACGTCACCGGGGGCTCCATGGCCAACTTTACCGCGCTCGCGGCCGCCCGCCGCCATACCCTGCGCGCGGCGGGCTGGGACGTCGAGGCGGAGGGCCTGAACGGGGCGCCGCCCATCGAGTTCCTCGTCAACGAGGAAGCGCACTACTCCATTTCGACATCGCTGCGCATGCTCGGCCTCGGCGTCAACAGCATGCGGCGCGTGCCGGTGGACCGGCAGGGACGGATGCGGATCGACGGCCTGCGGAGCGCCTTACGGAAGGGCGACGGCCCGTGCGTGATCTGCGCCCAGGCCGGCAACGTCAATACCGGCGCTTTCGACCCGTTGGAAGCGATTGCCAACGAGGCGCGCGAGCGAGGCGCGTGGCTGCACGTCGACGGCGCGTTCGGGCTATGGGCCGCCGCGAGCCCGGACCTGGCGCCGCTCCTCACCGGTATAGACAGAGCCGATTCGATCTCCACCGACGCCCATAAATGGCTGAACGTGCCCTACGACTGCGGCATCGTGCTGTGCGCCCACCCGGACGCGCATCGCGGCGCCATGACGCTGGCGGCCGCCTACATCCAGGAATCGCCGCTCGAGCGCGACCCGCGCGAATACGTACCGGAGGAATCGCGCCGCGCTCGTGCCGTGCCGGTGTACGCGGTGCTGCGCACGCTCGGTCGGTCGGGCCTGCGGGAGCTGGTCGAGCGCTGCTGCCGCCACGCGCGGCGCTTCGCGGAAGGCTTGAGCGGCGGCGGCTACGAGGTCCTGAACGACGTCGTGCTCAACCAGGTGCTGGTGTCGTTCGGTGACCCGGACTTGACGCGCCGCGTCATTGCCGGCATCCAGAACGACGGTACCTGCTGGTGCAGCGGCACGGAGTGGCAGGGCCGCGTCGCCATGCGTATCAGCGTGTCGTCCTGGGCGACGTCGGATGAGGACGTCGAAGAGAGCCTGGAGGCGATGCTGCGCATCGCGCGCACGGCATGATGTTCCCCACAGCGGAAGCGCAGGCGCTATGCGAGGTCGGCCGGCTGTTCGGCGAGCGGCAGTGGTGCCTCGCTACCGGCGGCAACTTCTCCGTTCGCGTGGACGACTCGCACCTGCTGATCACGCGGTCGGGGACCGACAAGGCCCGCCTGACCGCCGAAGGCCTGATGCTCTGCGACCTGGACGGCGCCCCCGCCGACCGCCGTCTCCGACCCTCCGCCGAAACCGCGCTGCATACAGCCGTCTACGCGCTGGATGAAAAGGCGGGGGCGGTGCTGCACACCCACTCCGTGACTTCGACAGTCGTGTCGCGCGCGGCAGCGAACGACATCGTCATCCAGGGGTTCGAAATGCAGAAATCGATCGACGAGGTGGCCTCGCACGATGAACGGCTCATTCTCCCTGTTCTGGAGAACAGCCAGAACCTCGCGCAACTCGCCGGGATCGTGCGGCAACGCTACGCACTCGGCCACTTGCGCGCGCGAGGTTTCCTGGTGCGCGGGCATGGTCTCTATGCCTGGGGCAACGATCTCGACGGTGCGAAGCGGCACCTCGAAGGGCTGGAATTCCTGCTTTCCTGCCTGTGGCAGGAGTGCCTGCTGCACGGAGGGGCGCCATGATCGAGGTCAAAGCCATCGTCACCGACATCGAGGGCACAACGAGCTCCATCGGCTTCGTGCACAACGTCCTGTTTCCCTATGCCGCCAGGCACTTGCCGGATTTCGTCCGGGAACACGAGCAGGACCCGTCGATCGCCGCCCTGCTCGAAGAAGTGCGTACGGAGGCGGGGGAGCCCCACGCGGATACGGAGCGGC
>DATABW010000390.1:0-3692 GCA_036259375.1 Woeseiaceae bacterium | reverse complement strand
CGCCATGATCCGGCCGCGACGGGTGTAGTCCGGCGACGAGCAATGCATGAGTGACGATCCCCCGGTAAACGACGAGGCGCCGGCGAAGAAGCGCCGGCGTGCTTCCCGGCGGCGGAGGGCCATCGGTCTGGGCGCCGCCGTAGCGGCGGTGAGCGCCTTGCTTGGCGTGGCCGCGAACCTGAGCGAGATCGCCGGGCTGTTTGCCCCGGACGAGACGCGCGATCTCGTGCAGGAGACGCGAATTGCCGTGCAGGACACGGACGCCAAGGTCAACGAGCTACTCGTGCTCCTGCGCAACCAGGCGGCGGCTGCCGGGCTGGACTTGAATATCGAATCCGAAACCGCCATCCGCAACGCCATCGAGGCCGTCGTGGTGTCGGGCAACATCGAGAAGCAGCGCGCGGTCGAGTACCTGGACGAGGGTGAAGTCGAGCAGGCGGCCGCCCTCCTGGCGACGCTCGCGGCGAACCAGGCATCGGCGGTATCGGAGACGAGCAGCGTCGCGGCGGAAAGCTGGCGCGAAGCCGGCGCCCTCTATTACGGGCTGGACGTCAAGGAGGCCGTGCGCAGTTACGAAGAAGCGAACCGCCTGCAGCCCGGCCACGCGGAGACGCTCCGAATGCTCGGACATGCGCTCGTCCGGGCCGGCCGCCTGGACGATGCGGAAACCGTGTTCCGGGAGTGCCTCGAGCTGCTGCCGCCGCCGGCGGTCCATGCTTCGGTTCAGCTCGGCCGCGCCGGGATTGCGCGGCAGCGCGGGGACTATGCGCTCGCGAACGAGCACCTGTCCGTCGCGCTGAGCACGGCCGAGTCGAACGGATTGGCCGTGGAGAAGGTGCGCGCACTGACCGCCCTCGCGGGCATCGCTCGCGAGCGTGGCGAAGCGGACGTCGCGACGCGCCACCTCCGCGAGGGGCTGGCAATCGCCGAAGACATTCCGGACGACGAGCTGCGCGCGCAGATTCTTGCGAACCTCGGCATTCTCGCGGCGCAGTCGGAGCAATTCGAAGACGCACGACGATTGATGCAGGAGGCGCTCGACATCTTCGCCGACCGGAGGGACCTCGCCGGGCAGGCGATGACCATCGGCAACCTCGGGGCGATCGCGCTCCTGGTCGGCGACACGGACGACGCGGAGTTGCACCTCCTCCAGTCCGTCGAGATCGGCGAGCAGCTCGGGTGGCAGTCGTCGATCGCTTATGACCTGGTCAACCTCGGCGGGATCGCGAAGGAGCGGGAGGACTTTGCCGCCGCCGACGAGTATCTCGCGCGCGCCGAGCAGATCGCGAAGACCGTTGGCCTGTCGGAGCTCCTGCCGGTGATCATCGCCAACCGCGGCGAGATCGCCCTCGGGCGGGGCGACGTCGAAACGGCGTGCCGGCACTGGGCGGAAGCGATGCCGGCACTGGCGCAAATGGGCAGTGCCCACTTATCCGAGGTCGCCGAAATGGCGGCGCGGGCGAACTGTCCGCGCTGAGCCGGACGCGCTTCAGATTTGATGATCGCTCCGAGCTCATGAGCTCGCTCAATTGATTCCGAGACCAGACGCACTGCTTTCATCGTTCTCAGGATGATGGAAGCTCCTGCCGATCGGAGGCGGATCTTCCGTTGTGCACCCTTCAGCGCGGAGCCAGGCCGCGAACCTCGCGGCGTCCTCGCCGGCCGACGGATTGCCGATGAGCCAATAAGCGAAATCGCTTTCCCGGGGACTGCACGCGGGGACGGCGACCAGCCGGTTGCTTTCCACCAACGTCTTTATCAGCGGCAGCCGGCCGAGGGCGACGCCCTGTCCCTGCAACGCCGCCTCGATGACCTGGTCGTACTGGTTAATCCGAAGGAAGCCCTTCGGTCGGCGCCCCGTGAGCTCCATCGCGTCCAGCCACTGCGACCAGGTCAACCAGGGCTTTTCCCGGTCATCGAATTCGAGGAGGGTACCCGTCAACAGGCTGGCGGGTTCGGTCGACAGGTGTTCAGCCAGTGCTGGATGGGCGACGGGTACGATGCGCTCCCCGAACAAGCGTGCAGCGCCTGCAGGTGCGCCCGAGGCCCGACAGTAGCGGATCGCCAGGTCCACCTGCTCAGCCGCGAGGTCCACAAGCCGGTTGTTCGCCGCGAGCCGGATGTCGATACTCGGGTGAGCTTCCTGGAACCTGCCGATCCTCGGGAGCAACCACAGCCCGGTGACGCCGATCGTTGCGGTGATCGTCACCGTTCTGGACGGGAGATTGCGGTGCCTGGCACAGAACCGCGACGCCTTGACCGTGAACGGTTCCACCAGGTCCAGGAACTCCTGCCCGGCCGGTGTCAGCGAAAGCCGCCGGTGATGGCGCTGGAACAGCCTGACGCCGAGCGCTTTTTCCAGCTGCTGAATCTGCCGGCTGACAGCCGACTGCGTCAGGAACAGGTCGGCGGCCGCCCCGGTGATGCTCATTCGCCGACTGACGGCGACGAACGCACGCAAACCGTTCAACGGGGGGATGCCGATGCGGTCGTTTTGCATGCGTGTACCTCATGGATGCAATGCGAAGATAGCGCTTGAAGTCAGGGCTGCTCGCGGGGGAATAATAACTCACCATGCACGGTTCTCATGCAGATGCGGACTGGGCCGCGATCGAGGCCCATGTCCGTTCCAGCTTCGCCCGGCAGGGACTGATGACCACGCTCGGCGTCCGGATCGACACCCTGAACCCCGGGCATCTCGCACTTTCGATGGAGCCTTCCGCCGCTACCAGCCAGCACCATGGCTACGTGCATGCGGGCGTCGTGACGAGCCTGCTGGATACCGCGTGTGGTTTCGCGGCATTGACCCGCCTGCCCCGCGGATCCGAGGTTCTCTCCGTGGAATTCAAGGTCAACCTGCTGGCGCCGGCTGTCGGAGAACGGATCATCGCCCGGGCCGAGGTGCTGCGCACGGGCCGCACCCTGTCGGTCTGTCGCGCCGACGCTTTCGCCCGTTCAGCGAACGGGTCGGAGGCAGTGGTCGCTACGATGCTGGCCACGATGATCCGCGCCTACACCGGCAATGGTCCATGAGCGCGCTGACCGACGCGCTGGGGATGGAAATCCCTGTCTTCCAGGCACCGATGGCCGGGGGCGCGGATACACCCGAACTCGTCGCCGAGGTCTGCCGGGCGGGCGGGATGGGCTTTCTCGGCTGCGCGTACTCGACTCCCACACAGATCCTGTCGATGGCCCGGGCGGTCCGGTCCCGGACGTCGCGGCCTTACGGAGTCAACCTTTTCGCTCCGGCAGCGTTCACGGTCGACGACGAGGTGCTGGCCGGCGCCCGGAGCAGTCTTGCCCACCACTACGCGACGTTCGGACTGGAACCGCCGGCAGTTTTGAGCGAGCCACTGGTTTTCGAAGCGCAGTTCGAGGCGGTCCTCGCGACCGGCGCAGCGGCATTCTCCTTCACGCTCGGGATGATCAGCGAAGATTGCATCCGGTCCGGCCAACGCGCAGGCATGGTCGTCCTGGGCACGGCGACCACGGTCGACGAGGCTCGGGCGCTGGAGCGAGCCGGCGTCGATGCGGTCATTGCACAGGGTAGTGAAGCCGGAGGGCACCGCGGATCGTTTCTGCGCGACCCTGCCTCATGCCTGGTCGACACGTCCTCGTTGGTGCAAGGCATCCGCGAAGCGTTGACCATACCCGTGGTGGCGTCCGGCGGCATCATGGACGGCCGCGGGATC
>DATABW010000389.1:0-3608 GCA_036259375.1 Woeseiaceae bacterium | reverse complement strand
TGGCCGGCATCAGCTCCCGCAGGAAGCGCAGGGCGCTGCCGACGCTGTCCAGGTCGACGTGGAAGTAGCTGCGGGTAAAACCGAACAGCATGCTGACGTCGTTTTCGGACAGGATTACGACATCGGATACCACGCCCTCGTCAAAATGGGCGAACGGAATGACGAGCGGCACCTGCCAGTGGCGGCCGAGCAACCGGCCGACGGCGTAGGCCCGTCGCCCGCGATAGAACAGCGCGGGGACGAGCTCGACCGCGCGCGGCGGGTCGGGTAGGCGCTGTTCGCTCTGGTATGCATCGACTTCGGCCACAATGAAACGGATGGTGCCGTCGGTGTCGCGGTAGAGCCGGGAAAAAGGCAAATCGCCCAGCAGCTCCTCGAAGAGCAGGTAAAGGGAGCCGCGATTGTCGTACCGGCGGGTGGGCAGCGGATCGGCGGACGAAAGCGCAGGGTCCACGTCGCTGGCCTGGAATTCGACTTCCGGATCCACCCCGACTGTCTGGAAGATCCGCCGGGTGAGCGAGCTGAAGAAGGTCTTGTAGAAACCCGAGTCCGCGCAGTCCGCAATCAGCACGGAGTAGCGTTCCCTGATCCGGTGCCACGCTGCCCGGCTGGTGAACGCCTCCCCCAGCATGGCGGCGAGCTCGTTCCGGGTCGCAGCCACAGACTGGTTGTACAGGTCGATCCGGCTCACGGCGTCGCGCCGGTTGGCTTCCCAGTCGCGGTTTTCGAAATGGCGGGCCGCGCGGCGCGTGATTTCGCGGAAGCGGCGGTTGTAGTCGCGAAAGGCCTCGAAGATCTGGCGCGCGGCGGAATCGATGAGATCGTCGGGAGCTATTTCCATCGGCCGCGGCCGCCCCGGACCCGATGCCAGGCGTCTGTCGGATGGCCTCGCTGGTTCCAGCCATGGTAGGGGTGCTTCGCCAGCAGGCGCTCGTCCCTGAACGGGAAGACGAGCAATGCCCCCGCCGCGAAGCCGCCGACGTGCGCCCAGAATGCGACGCCGCCGCCCGTCGCCCCGAGGGAGGTGAATCCGCCGAGCAGTTGCAGCAGGATCCAGTAGCCCAGCATGGCGATCGCGGGCACGGCAAAGGTCGTTGCATAAAAACCCAGGATCACGAGCATGTGCACGTGCACTCGCGGGTAGAGCACGATGTAGGCGCCCATCACGCCGCCGATCGCGCCGGACGCGCCGACCATGGGGATCGGCGACGCCGCATCGGCCATGATCTGCGCGCCGGCGGCGGCCAGCCCGCAGAGCAGGTAAAAGCACGCGAAGCGCACGCGGCCCATTGCGTCTTCGACGTTGCCGCCGAAAATCCACAGGAACCACATGTTGCCGATGAGGTGCAGCCAGCCGCCGTGCATGAACATGGACGAGAGCAGGGTCAACCAGTCCGAGTCCCCGCCGGCTGCGCAGGGCAGCGGGCCCGGAGTCGGCACGCTGTCGAGGGTACCCAGCAGTTCGCCGGGTATGAGGCCGAGCTGGCAGACCGAGCGCGTCAAGGCGGGCTCGGTGCCGAGACCCTGCAGCAGCAGCCACGCCGCAACGTTCAGGCCTATCAGGATGCAGGTAACGACCGGAAACAGGATGTGCGGGTTGTCATCGCGCAGGGGGAACATAAGCTTATTCGGGCAGTGTCTCCGGGCTGTTGCGCTGGTTTTCGAAACTGTGCCAGACGGAGAAGAACAGCGCCGCGACGATCGGTCCGATCAACACGCCCGAGAGGCCGAACATCGAGATCCCGCCCAGGGTCGCGAGCAGGATAATGTAGTCCGGCAGGCCCGCGTCGCGTCCGACGAGTTCCGGGCGCAGCAGGTTGTCGACGAGGCCGATGACCACGGAGCCGATGACAATCAGTATCACACCCTTGACCCACGCGCCGGTGGCGATGAGCATGATGGCCGCCGGAATCCAGACAATTGCCGGCCCGATCGCCGGCAGCAGCGAGAAGAGCGCCATGACGACGCCCCAGAGGATCGGCGCACGCAGGTCCAGTGCCCAGAACGCGAGGCCGCCGATGGCGCCCTGGATCGCGCCAATCAGGAAGGTGCCTTTGAGAGGCGCGCGCGCCACGGTCGCGAAGCGAGCGCCCAGGTGCCGCGCCAGGGTCTCATCGAGCGGCAGCGCCTGGCGGATGCGTTGCAGCATGATGCCGCCGTCGCGGACGAAGAAGAACAACAGGTACAGCATGACGAAAAGCTGCAGGAAGAAGGTAATGGTGCTCTGACCGATCACCAGCGCGTTGGACGCTACCCACTTCCCCGAGGCCATGGCGGCCGCGGAGAGGCCTTCCTGCAATTGACCGACTTCGACGCCGAAACCATCCAGCAAACGCGTCACCGCCGGCACCTGGTCCTGCAGCCATCTCAGCCCGGCCTGCGGCTTTATGTTGCCCTCCTCGATGTCCTGCACGAGGCTCGCGGCCTCCTGCGCTACCGCGAGCACCACGAGAAAAACGGGGATCAGCACCGCAAACACGATGGTCAACGTCGTGATGAACGCGTCGATCGACGGGCGATCGGGAATCGTCCTCAGCAGGTAATGCTGGAGCGGGTGAAACAGCACGGCCAGGATCAGGGCCCAGAAGATCGGCGTTACGAAAGCCGCTATCAATCCGTAGAATGCCAGCGTGACCGACAAGAGCAACAGGAAGAAAAACGTTCTTTCGACTGTCTTGCGCGGTAGCGTCATTGGCAGCGCCTCACTGCTTGAGCCGATAGCCTGTCTTGAAGATCCACCAGATCACCAGCAGGCAGGCGACCAGGAACCCGCCGGTCATCCACAGGCTCAATGCGACGCTGACGTCGGCATTCTCGAAAAAGCTCCAGCGAAAACCGCTGATGAGATAGACGACCGGATTGAACAGCGTCACCGTCTGCCAGATCGGCGGCAGCATGTCGATCGAGTAGAAGGTGCCGCCCAGGAACGCGAGCGGCATGACGATGAGCATCGGCACGATCTGCAGCTTCTCGAAACCGTCGGCCCAGACCCCCAGAATGAACCCGAACAGGCAGAACGACACGGCTGTCAGCACCAGGAACAGCAGCATCCAGAACGGGTGCATGATCTCGACCGGCACGAAGAGGTTTGCGGTGGCGAGAATGATGCCTCCGAGAATGATCGATTTGGTCGCGGCGGCGCCGACGTAGCCCAGCAGGATCTCGACGAACGACACCGGCGCCGAGAGAATCTCGTAGATGGTACCGGTGAACCGGGGAAAATAGATGCCGAAGGACGCATTCGAAATGCTTTGCGTCAGCAGCATGAGCATGATCAGGCCGGGGACGATGAAGGAGCCATAACCGACGCCGTCGACCTCCGCTATCCGCGAGCCGATGGCGGCGCCGAACACCACGAAGTACAGCGAAGTCGAGATGACGGGCGACAAAATGCTCTGGAACGCGGTGCGCCACATGCGGGCCATCTCGAAAGAGTAGATGGCGCGAATGCCATGCCAGTTCATGCGGTCTTCCTCACCAGGTTCACGAAAATCTCCTCGAGCGAGCTCTGCGAGGTGTTGACGTCGCTGAAGCGGATACCGGCTTTGTTGAGTTCCGCAAGCAGGGCGGTGATACCGGTGCGCTCGCCTTGCGTATTGTAGGTGTAG
>DATABW010000388.1:0-1950 GCA_036259375.1 Woeseiaceae bacterium | reverse complement strand
AGCGGAGCGGGCGGCGGAAGAGATCCGGGGCGCCGCCGATGCGGAAGCGACCCGAATCTACGGCGAATCGTTCGGCCAGGATCCGGCGTTCTACTCTTTCTTCAAGACGCTGGAAAGCTACGACGCGCTCGAGGACAACGCCACGATCATGATCGATGCCGATTCCGACTTCTTCCGGTACCTGCAGACGACGCAGCCCTGAGGCGCTGGCCCGGGCGCGCCTTCACGGCCAGAGCCAGCCGAAGATCCCGGCGGTCAGGAGTGCGTAAACCAGCCCGTCGACGGTGTCCTTGAACGTCCGGCCCCAGCCGTGCCCGAACCAGATAGAACCGGGTGCTGCTGCGCCGGCGTAAGCCAGCCATGCGGTGGTGCCGGTGACCTGGAAGACCTTCAGGTAATCGGTGCCGGCATCCAGGGTCGCGGCCGCAACGTAAGCGACGACCAGCGAGATCACCAGGCAGTAGAGGATCCACTGCACGAACTGCTTGCCCATCGCCATGGAACCGTGCGGCAGCACGGTCAGCATCGCGGCCGGTCCTTCCCGGTACTTCGCCTGCCAGTCGGCGCTCCGGCGTGCCTTGCCGTCGGCAGCGTGAGGGAGGTTGTAGTCGCCTGGAGGAGTGCCGCTCAAGGCTTGCCGCGCCGCCTCCTCGTTCGGCAGCTTCTGCCAGTCGCTGTTGTGCCACGGCACGACGGTCCACAAGAGGCTGCTGGCGATGAAAACCGCAATAGCCGAGAACAGGATGGGCAGCCACAGGGCGGTCAGTTCGACGATCATGGTGAACCCCCTCGGAAACGCCGTTAGCGGCTTGTGCACGGATTCTAGCCGCTCTGTGGACCGTCGGACAGCGGATGCGGTGATGGTAAGGTAGGCTGCCGGCACGAACCGCCACGCACAAAGGATTCGGGTGGCCAAGCGACTCGTCAAGAAGTACCGTACCAAGCGGGCCGTCAAATGGCTGAAGCGGCGCCTCATCCCGCTGCGGGTACGCGCCCGGAAGACGCAGCGCCGCTGGCGCCGGAAGGACCTGCAAAAGTGGCCGCCCGCCGGCGCCGATCCTGCCGGCGGCCTGCAGCAGTACGAATACAGCCTGCTGTCGCAGAACGGCGAGGACGGCATCCTCCGATTCCTGTTCTCGGAGATCGGTTTCGACTCGCGCCACTTCGTCGAATTCGGGTTCGGCGCGCACCAGTGCAACAGCTTGCGGCTGATCCTTCACGAAAATTTCAAAGGACTCCTGATGGACGGTTCCAGCGAAAACTGCGAGTTCTTCCGCATCGCGGCGGAACAACGGGGTGTGACGGGCGTGAAAGCGGCCTGCACGTTCCTGACGCGCGAGAACCTGGAGCAGACGATCGGGGAACACGGCGTACCGCGAGAGGTCGATCTTTTGTCCCTGGACGTCGACGGCAACGATTACTGGTTCTGGGAAGCGCTGGAACGGCTGTCGCCGCGCGTCGTCTGCATCGAATACAACGCCGGCATCGGCCCGGACCTGTCCTGGACGGTGCCGTACGATCCCGAGTTCGAGCGTTTCGCGAAACATCCCAGCGGCTTCTTCCACGGTGCCTCGCTAAAGGCGCTGGAAAAGCTCGGCCAGCGAAAGGGCTACCGGTTGATCGGCTGCGACTCGACCGGCACCAACGCCTTCTTCCTGCGGGACGACGTCCAAGCGCCACGCATTCCCACACTGACGGCCGAAGAAGCCTATCGCCCGCACAAGAACTGGTTGGGGCGCGGGTTTTCGGAGACCGAGCAATTGCGAATCATGCAGAGCCTGCCGTATGTCGACGTCTAGCCCCCGGCTCTGGCGGCTTGCCTGCTCGCTGCTGCCGGTCTGCGGCTCGAGCGCCTGGAGCGCCGGCGCGGAGTCCGGCACGCTTGACGAGATCGTCGTCACGGCCACCCGGATGGAGGCGACGGTCGGCGATGTCGCCCGTTCGATCTCC
>DATABW010000387.1:0-3546 GCA_036259375.1 Woeseiaceae bacterium | reverse complement strand
CCGCGCGAGAGCATCAGTGCGATTTTTGTCCTGGCTGCGGAATCTCTGGGCCTTGATAACGACGATTCCGTCATTCGAAATCCGCCGGTCGGAAAGCCCCTGCAGCCGCGCCTTCACCTCCGGGGGAAGAGCCCCGGAGTTTTGCGTGTCGAAGCGCAAGTGAATCGCGGTCGCCACCTTGTTGACGTTCTGCCCGCCGGCACCCTGGGCGCGCACGGCCGAGAGCTCGATTTCACTCTCGGGAATGACTATCTCTTCGGATATCTTCAGCATGGGTGACTGCGCAGGCGCCCGGCCGCCGGAGGCCCTAGCGCAGCGCCAATATTCGCATTTTGCGGCCGGGGATGTGCAAGAATGCGCCGCTTGCCTCCCCTGGTCGTCGATTACCGGCCGATGCGAACCCGCAACATCTTCCTGTTGACGCTCTGCCAGATGATTTCGGCAACGGGCTCCATCGTGCTCGTCACCCTGGGCGGAATCCTAGGCTCCAGGCTCACGGAGCACCAGGCGCTGGCGACTCTCCCACTATCGGTGATGATCGTCAGTGTGGCCGCCACCACTATTCCGGCAACGATGCTCATGCGGGCGATCGGGAGGAAGCGGGGCTTCGCACTCGCGTCCGTTTCCTCGGCCGCTTCGGTGCTGCTCGCGGCCTATGCACTCGTGAGCTCGAGCTTCGCCTGGTTCCTCGTGTCGGCCGCAATCTTCGGGATCAACATGGCTTTCACGCAGCAGTACCGGTTTGCTGCAGCGGAGAGTGTCGACCCGCCGCATGCGGCGCGCGCCATATCGCTGGTGCTCGTCGGCGCGATCGGCGGCGCCTTCGTCGGCCCCGAGCTGGTCCGCCTCGGCCAGCATGCGATAGAAGGCCTGCCATATGCCGGCACACTCGTGGCGGTGGCGCTGCTGTACCTGCTGCAGGCAGGGCTGTTCATGTTGCTGGGACCTTTGCACGAGGACCGGAACCGCGGACACGCGCTGGAGCAACGCTCGCTGGCCGATATCGTGAAGCAGCCGCTGTTCATCGTGGCGGTACTCGCCGGCACGGCTGCTTATGGCACCATGACGCTGATCATGACTGCCACGCCGCTCAGCATGCACATCAACGATGGCTATTCGATCGAGGAAACGGCACAGATTATCCGTATTCACGTCCTCGGGATGTACGTGCCTTCGCTGTTCTCCGGGTTGCTGATCGAACGTTTGGGTCTGGGACCCATGATGACGGTCGGCGGAGCGAGCCTTGCGGTGGCCTGCGTCGTCGGCCTGCACGGTCATTCCATGATGCACTACGGCTTCGCGCTGGTATTGCTCGGGGTCGGCTGGAACTTCCTTTATGTCGGGGGCACGACGATGCTGACGCTCACGTATTCGATGGCCGAGCGTTTCAAGGCACAGGCGATGAACGAATTCAGCGTCTTCGGCACGTCGGCAACGGCTTCGCTGCTAGCCGGCACCATCATGTATTTATATGGCTGGCATGTCCTGGTGCTGCTGCCACTGCCGTTGCTGCTGGCGATTTTCGCCGGGTTGTTCCGGGTGCGGGGCAATGCACGGCTCCACCCCTTGCGCGCCAGCAGGAACGCCGCATGAAACGCCTGTACCACGCCGACATGTACCGCTTCACGGAACCGCAGCCGTCCTGGTGGGAAGCTTCGCCGGGTGATGTGCGCCCCGAGGCTGAGCCTCTCGCGGGCGATGAGAGCTGCGAGGTGGCAATCATCGGAGGCGGCTACACCGGTTTGAGTGCGGCCTTCCACCTCTGCAAACGGCACGGCATCGAGGCGCGAGTGCTCGAGGCCGGGCACATAGGCTGGGGCGCCTCCGGCCGCAACGCGGGCTTCTGCGGCATCGGCGGCACCTCGCTGTCGGTGCCGCGCATGCTGCGCAAATACGGCCTGGAGGAGACCCGCCGCTTTTACCGATCGCAGGTGGAGGCGGTTGAACTGGTGCGGTCCATCATCGACGACGAAACGATCGCCGCCGAGACGATGGGGGAGGAAGAGCTCGAAGTCGCCCATTCCAGGCGCGCGTTCGAGCACTTGCGCCGGCATGCCGAGCGGCAGCATGACCTGCTCGGTCTCGATACGGTCGTCCTGCCGCCGGAGGTCTTCAGGGAGCGGTATTTCGACACGACCGACAACCACGGCGCCGTTGTGCAACGCCCTTGTTTCGCGCTGCATCCGCTGCGCTATGTGCTCGGGCTCGCGTCGGCGGCAGTGCGCGCCGGCGCAATGCTGCATGCCCACAGCGAGGTGCTCGAGTGGCGCAAGGATGGCGATACCCACACTCTGGTGACGCGGGGCGGGCGCCTGCGCTGCCGCAAGGTGATCCTGGCCGCCAACGGCTTCATGCCGGAGCACCTGCACCGGGCGTTCTACGGGAGGCCGTTGCCGATGATCAGTGCAATCGTGGTTACGCGTCCGCTACGCACTGACGAATTGGCCGCCCAGCGGTGGCGGACGCCGCAGCCCGCGATCACCTCGCGCAATATTCTCAACTACTTTCGCCTGCTGCCAGACAACCGCTTTCTCTTCGGCGGGCGCGGCCATTCGAATGGCGACAGCGAGGGGGCCGTGCAGAATTATGCCGAACTGGCGCTGCAACTCGGCCATGCGTTCCCGCACTGGCGCGACGTACCGATCGAGTATCGCTGGCACGGGCTGATCTGTATCACCATGCGGCTGATCCCGAGCATAGGGCAACTGCAGGAGGACCCGAGCGTCTTCTATGCGTACGGTTATCACGGCAACGGGGTCAATACAGCGACATGGAGCGGTGCCAGGCTTGCGGAGTGGCTGGCTTCAGGGCGCCAAAGCGCTCCGTCATCCGTGCCTTCCATGATGCAGGGGCTCTCGCGGCGCTTCCCCGTCGCGCCGCTCAGGTTGCGCTACCTGCAGGCCCGGCTTGGTCTCTTCCGACTGCAGGACGCCGCCGGCTGATCAGAGAAACTGGAAGGTAAGAGTGACCGAGGCGACCGGGTACGCTTTGTAGCTGTCCGCATCGTCCTGCAGTTCCGCACGCTCGATCTCGAGCGCGTTCTGGAAGTTGGGCTCGTTGGCCAGAACGCCGTCGGCCGTCAGTGCCACTTGCGGTTCGCCCTGGAACAATACGCCGACGTCCAGGTTCAGGCCGACTTTGCCGAACAGGCCGAAATCGAGACCGAGCCCCGCGTACGGCGCCATATCGTCGAAGGACGCAACGCCGCGGAGCGTGCCGACTTCCGCGGACGAGAACGTGGTGCCGCCGACGTCGATGGTCCCGGTTTCGCGGCTGACGAGCTGCAATTCGTTGCCATTCTCGAAGACGCCCGCCGTCACGCGAAACGGGCTCAGTGGCATGCGGAAATTGGCCGTCGCGTACCAGGTCCGCAGATCCAGCGTCGCGTTGTAATCGATGCCGGCTTCGGTGCCGTCATGGTCGTATTCGAAGGAGTTGATGCCGCCGCGCAGATCGAACCAGGGCAGGGGACGCCAGGTGCCCTCGACACCCAGCCCGAGCGTTCCGGCCTTTGCACCCACCCAGAAATTTTCGTCCGCCGGCGAA
>DATABW010000386.1:0-5650 GCA_036259375.1 Woeseiaceae bacterium | reverse complement strand
GACGGGTCGAATTTCGCCGGCCGAGCTACCGCCGCCGGGTTCACGGGCTCGCCGTTCGGTGAGCTGATCACCGCGACGTCGGAAACCGATCCCTATGCGGCATTCGAGATGTGGCGTAACTCAGATCTTCATCGGAACCTGATGCTCGCCAGCCAGATCGATTCCATCGGGGTCGGGTTCGCCGAAAGCAACGGGCAGACGCTGTGGAGCGTGACTCTGGGCGACGCGCCCGCGTCCTCCGGCAGCACGCCGGTGCCCGAACCTCCCGCACTCGCCCTGGTGATCGTCGGGCTGCTCTCTATCCGGCTGATGCACCGGCGAACACGCCGCGCATAATCCGCAGGATCATCCGCCGCACATGCGGGGCGGGCACGGCCGGTCGCCGTAGGAACAGAAGACGCAGCAATCGCCCGGCTTCGGCCGGAGCATCGTCCCGCAGCCTTCGCACTCGTGGAAGTAGACGCAGGCGTTGGTGGGCATCGTCTCGATGGACGCTCGCCCGCAATGAGGGCAGGTGAGCCGGCATTCCGTGCCTGCTGATTCCGATCCTGAATTGGTCATCCTGATCTCCAGCCTTACTCGCGCCGCTACCGTTCCTTGAGCTCAGCGACTTCCGCTTCGAGCCTCGCAACGCGTTCCGCCAGCTCGGACAGGCTGACACGCTCCCGCGGCGTGTCGGCTCTCGCGTCGCGTGCCTCGGCCAGGTGCTTCTCGACGTCGACCGGCCCGAAGAACAGGTGCATGTATTCGGAATCCTTGCGCCCCGGCGCGCGCGGCAGCTTGACCACCAGCGGATCGCCGTCCCGCTCGATCAGCCCATCCAGCGCTTTCACGACAGCGTCATTGTCCGCGAAACTGTGCAGCCGGCCGCTGTGCGCCCTCAGCTCGCCGGGGGTCTGGGAGCCCCGCAGCAACAGCAGGCAGACGATGGCGAACTGGGCCGGATCGAACTGGAAGTCGCTGAAGCGTGAGTTGCAGAAGCGCTGGACGTACTTCTCGACCCTGCTCTTGAAATTCTCCTCGACGCGCACGAGATGCTTGGCTTCGAGATCGCGAATCGTGCGCTGGACGGTGCCCGGCTCCAGCGACATCACCGGATCCCGCCCGGACTTCTGGTTGCAGGCGTTGGTCAGCGCATTGAGTGTCAGCGGGTACGCATCCGGCGTAAGTACCGACTTCTCCATGAGGCAGCCGATCACACGCGCTTCGTTGCTGGTCAAACTGGGAATCATCAGTCGCTCCACGTTCCTTGCGGCACAGGTTGACGGGCAGTATAGTAAATCGCGCATCACGCAGAATTCTTTCGAATTCGCTTCTCACCTACTTTCTTTTTCGTCACCAGGTTCTTCCCGCGAAAACCTGGCTTGCGATTTTCCGGGGCGGGTCACGGCCAGTGCTATCCAGACACGCTTCTGTCGAGGGCATTGCCATGCGATGGGAGGAGCAGGGCCGGGGAGTGCCGCTGGTCCTCATTCATGGCATCCCGACTTCTCCGCGCCTGTGGGAGCAGGTCGTGCCGCACATCGTCGGCGCGCGCTGCCTCGCCTGGGAGATGGTCGGCTACGGCCGGTCCATTCCCGAGGGGATCGGCCGCGACATATCCGTCGCCCGGCAGGCGGATTACCTGCTGCAATGGCTCCGTCACCTGGGCATCGGGCGGGCCGTGCTCGCCGGACACGATCTCGGCGGCGGAGTCGCACAGATCGCCGCCGTCGCCAATCCCGGCCTGTGCGCGGGGCTGTTCCTCACCAATGCGATCGGCTACGACTCCTGGCCCATTCCGAGCGCAAAGCTGATGCAGAAGCTGGGTGCCGCCGTGCGGCGCCTCCCCAATGCCCTGTTCAAGCCGATCTTCCGCTCCTTCTTTTACCGCGCTCACGACAGCCGCGAGCAAGCGGCCGCGGCATTCGAGAAATACTGGCCGGATTACGAGCGGCACGGCGGCGCCGGATCCTTCATGCGCCAGGTCGACGCGCTGGACACGAACGACACGCTGGCGATCGCCGATCGGCTGCCGGCGCTCAACGTACCGGCGCGAGTCGCCTGGGGCACCCGCGGTTTCCAGGACGTCGGGTACGGCGAGCGGTTTGCGCGCGATCTCCGGGCCCCGCTTCGCCGGATCGAAGGCGCCAGTCACTTCACGCCGGAAGATCACCCGGAGGTGATCACCGAGGAAATCAATTGGCTGCTGGAGGGCATCGAACCTTCCGGATCGCGTAAGTGATTTCCATTGCACGCTCCGCGCGGAAAGCCGTACCCGGGCAGGTATTCACAGGCCGCGCATCGTGAACAAATTCGCCATCCTGGCCGCGGATGGCCGCGCCAGCATCGCTCGGATCAGCACACGGCGCAGGCGTGGGTGAGAGAATCGGCGGCCGAGCGCCATGTTGAATTCGCCGCGCCGGCGGGCCTTTTCCGCCGCCCTACGGCGGGTCCTGCTGTAACGCCGCAACGCCTCGCCCGCGGACACTTCGTTGCGAACGAGAGCCGCCAGGATCGGAGCGAGATGGCGCGCATCCAGCCACCCGAGATTCATGCCCTGCCCGCCGATCGGGCTGATAACGTGCGCCGCGTCGCCGGCCAGCGCGACGCAGCCCTTGGCGAAGGTTGTCGCGAGATGGTGCTGCACGGCGAACGCGCTGAGCATGAAATGCTCGCAGCCCGAGAGATCGATACCGAGTCGATTCCGGACGCGCGTGACGATGTCCTCGCGCCGGCACTCCGGCAACAGCGTCCCCGTCTTCACGACCCAGCGCCGCCGGCGATCCGGTAACGGAAAGGACTCGACCAAACCCTCCTGGTGCAGGTAGACCGCCGCGTCCGCGCGCGCTCCCGCATCCTTGAAATCGCCCATGACGTAAGCGTCGGGGTAGGCTGCGCCGTTAAAAGTTATCTCCGCCGCGCGGCGCACGAAGCTGTGCGCCCCGTCGCAACCGACGATGCATCGCCCGTCGACCTGCGCCGTCTCGCCGTCGCGGCGATAAGCAACCGCCGCCTCGCCGTCCGCCAGGCGGCAACCGACCGCCTCGGCTCCGCGGAGCAGCGCTCCCGGATCGAGCTCGCGAAGGTGATGCTCCAGCAGCGCCTCGGTTCGATACTGCGGCAAGGTGAGGATGAATGGGAACGGCGGACGACAACGTGCAAACGAAATGGTGCCGACGTGGCAGCGGTTGACGTAGGCTTGCCCGCGTTCGATGCGGTGGCCCAGCGCGACGAAGCGCTCTGCAATGCCGAGCTCGTCGAAAATCTCCAGCGCTACCGGATGGATTCCGATGGAGCGCGAATGAGCGGCCGCCGCCGCGCGCTGCTCGAGGATCCTGCAGCCAATGCCGCGCCGGAGCAGCAGGCAGCCGAGCAGCAGGCCAACCGGGCCGGCGCCCACGATCACGATGTCGGTCCTATCGGCCGCGCTCATGGCTGTAACGCAGCACCTGGCGAAACGGGAACAACCGCTGGACACTCCATTCCGCCGGTGCGGTGCGGCGCAGCTCGTCGAACGTGTAGCTGCGGCGCAGCGACGCCAGCCCGTCTATGCGGATGTAGGAGCCCCGAAAGAACGGCAAGGTCAACACCGAGAACAATGCGTAGGCAATGTCGCTGCGCTGCAAATCCACCATCAGCGCCTGCCTGCGGCTGAGCTGCACCACTTCGCGCAACAAGACCGCGAGCTCATCGGTCGTGAGATGGTGCAGGAGGTGATTGGAAAGGACGAAATCGTATCGTTCCCCGTTACGCACGAGCTCTGTCGTGCTCGCGTGCCGGAAGATCACGTTCTCCGGCCTTCGCAAGCCGCGGACGTACTCGATCGCGCGCGCGTCGGTATCGATGCCGGTGATCTGCAGCTTGTAGCCGTCCTTCGCCGCCCACTCGGCGAGCTTCAGCGGGATGTCGCCGCCGCCGAAGCCGATATCGAGCAACGAATACGTGCGGGATCGGTCCCGCATCGCCGGCTCGAGCCAGCGGCGCCAGACCGACCTCGTGCGCGACAAGGCGGCGTTGACGTAGCGGAACTGGCGGTAAGTGTTGTAAAGCGTGCGGCGGTCGCAATCGGGATCGTCCATCGCTTCCGCGGCGCCAGGATCGCGTTCGGCCAGGAACAGCGGCACGGCCTCAATCCGTGATCCTGGTCAGCGCGCCGCTCTCGATCGTGATACCGGGGCCGAATGCCATGGCGACGACCGACTCGTCCCGGCCCGTTGCCGGCAGGCCGAGGAGATGCTCGAGCACGAACAGGATGGTCGCGCTGCTCATGTTCCCGTAGTTGGCGAGCACGTGCCGTGAGGAGACGAACTGATCGCGGCGGAGAGACAACCCTTCCTCGACCTTGTCGAGTATCGCCCGTCCGCCGGGGTGCACCGCCCAGTGCTGCACGTCGGCAAACTCGCCGATGAGCGGAAGCAGCGGCCGCAGCGCTGCCCGCAGGTTGGTTTGGAGTATCGCCGGTACGTAGCGCGACAGCACCATGTCGAAGCCGCGGTCACCGATCGTCCACGTCATGTCCCGCTCGCCTTCGTCCGACAAGGCCGTGGCAAAGCCGTCGAGCCGATAACACGGGCGCGCGGACGGCGGAGCGGCACTGATGAGCGCGCCGGCGGCGCCGTCGGCGAATACGGAGGCGGAAACGATGTTGTCGGGCGTGTCGTCCAGGTGCAGGTGGATGCTGCAGATCTCGACGCAGATCACCATCACGACGGCCTGCGGATCCGCGAGGCAGAATGCCTGCGCGAGCTGCAAGCCCTGGAACGCGGCAAAGCAGCCCATGAAGCCGATGTTGTAGCGGTTGGTGGAGCGCCCCAGCCCCAGTTCCCGCACGAGCACGTAACCCGGGTCCGGCGCATAGAACCCGGTACAGGAAACGGTGATTACGTGCGTGACGTCCCCTGCCCTGAAGCGATCGTTGTCCGCCAGCAGCTTGCGGCCGATGTCGACGGCGAGCCGCTGGCCGGCCCGCACGTACACTGCGTTCCGCTCCGCCGTACTCGGGGCCGGCGCGCCCAGGGGCCGATTGAAAAACAGCGGCTCTTCCGCACCGCCGAAATCGTCCACCACCGTATGCCGTCGATTGATTCCGGAACTGTCATAGACCCGTCGAATGAGTATCTGGGTGCGGCGGTTGCCCTCGAACTGCCGCAGCATGAGGTCGCGCAGGAACTCCTGGCGGTGCACGATCGGCGGCACTGCCGTGGCGATGTCGTGGATGAAAACGGGCACGGGGCCAGGCATCGGAATCCTCCCGCAGGCTTCGCCGGTGAATTTGGACTAGGCCAGCCCCCACACGCGAATCTCGGGGCGAGGGGATAATTTTCAACCGTCGAACGGCCTTCCGAGGCCCTATAAGGCCCGGGCCGCTGCCTTATTCCGTCGCCCAGCCCGGTCAGTTCCTGACTGTACTTGCGCACGTCTCCGCGTGTTGCTTCAACGCTACACCCGTCTGTCCCGGGCCAATTCCAGGCTAATTCACTACCCGTATTGCAGGTCCAAATGGCGAGGCGTACATTCGGCCATCAGTGATGTTTTTGCAACGCGCAGCTCTGCGCATTCCACTTGCAGGGGCAGATCATGAAGAATCCCGTTTGTTTTACCGGCGCCACCCTTGTGGGGCTGACCGCGCTGTTCGTCGCACCCGAACGAGTCGGCGCCCAGGAACCGG
>DATABW010000385.1:0-1603 GCA_036259375.1 Woeseiaceae bacterium | reverse complement strand
GGCTCGAGGGCGAACTGGTAGCGGATCACGCGATAGCCGAGCCGGCGGTGCAGCACCTCCGGGGAAACCTCTACGCCCTGTGCCCAGAGCACGGAGTCCGGGGCGGCTTCCGGCCGAACCAGCAGCGCCGCCAGATGCAGGCATCCGTCCCGCCAGCCTCGACAGAACAGCAGCGGCCCCACCGGCGCGGCCGGCCGCAGCACGTCCCGCACGCGCGGGCCCTGTTCATCCGCCGCAGTGGGGTTCTTGGATCGTCCTGTCGGAGACATGGCGGCGACGCCCGCGGCCTCAGGCTCCGGACAGGTTCAGACCGACGACGCCGGCGATGATGGCGACGAGGGAGACGGCCTTGATGGTGTTGATGCCCTCACTGAAGAACACGATGCCGATGGCGGCGATCAGCGCGGTGCCCACTGCGGCCCAGATCGCGTACGCGATACCGATGTCGATGGTCTTCAGCGCCATTGCGAGCATGTAGAACGAGATACCGTAGAAAATGTACACGAGGATCGAGTACAGGGTGTGCTCGAAGCCGTTGGACAGCTTCATCGAGACGGTACCGCAGACTTCCATGACGATGGCGCCTGCGAGGAAGAGCCAGTGGTTCATCGCGCATTGTTCCTCGTTCGAGCCCGCGTCACAATCGCCTGCGGCTCCGTGGTTTCCACGATTGATCCTCGTTTTCCGGGAGCCGATGACAGGCGTCGATCGATCGTTCGCCATCGCGATGGCGGTGCCCATCGATCCGGCGCTTCGATCCGCGGGCGCGGGCCTGTCGCGGACGGCAGGCAGGGCCCGATCGGCCAAACGCCGGCCCGTCCAATGTATGGTGCTCAGGTGCCTTCCCGCACCAGCAGACCCTGGATCTGCGATATTGCATGGCGCGGATTCAGCCCTTTTGGGCAGACCGCCGTGCAGTTCAGAATTGCGCGGCAGCGGAACACGCTGAACGGGTCGTCGAGATCGGCCAGACGTTCGCGGGTGGCGGTGTCGCGGGTGTCGGTGAGGAACCGCCAGGCCCAGAGCAGGCCCGCCGGCCCGACGTAGGACTCGGGGTTCCACCACCAGGACGGGCAGGCCGACGAGCAGCAGGCGCACAGGATGCACTCGTAGTAGCCATCCAGGCGCCGGCGTTCCTCCGGCGACTGCAGCCGCTCCTGAGCGGGCGGCGGCTGGTCGTTCATCAGGTAGGGACGGATCGATTCGTACTGGCGCCAGAACTGGCTCATGTCCACCACCAGGTCGCGAATCACCGGCATGCCCGGTAGCGGGCGCAATTCGAGCCGGTCACGCTTCACCACGTCCGAGACGTGGGTCGTGCAGGCCAGCGCATTCCGGCCGTTGATGTTCATGCCGTCGGAGCCGCAGACGCCTTCGCGGCAGCTACGCCGATAGGTGAGGGTGGGATCGTGCTCCTTCAGCCGCTCCAGCACATCCAGCACCATCAGATCCTGCCCGCCGGGGAGGTCGAACTCGTAGTCCTGCATGAACGGGACGTCGTTCACCTCCGGGTTGTAGCGGTAGATGCTGACCTTCATGACTGGCTCCCGAAAACCGGCGGGTTGCTGGCATGGTAGCGGAAAGCGCCGGCTGCATGCATCCG
>DATABW010000384.1:0-9051 GCA_036259375.1 Woeseiaceae bacterium | reverse complement strand
GAACCACATCGCCAGCGAAAACAGCGAAGCCTGCATCGCCAGGTGCAGCGCATCCGACCGCAGGACGGCATCGAGCACCGGTGGAGAGTGCCAGGCCCACAGCGCGCCGAGTTGCGCGAGCATCGCCGGGAACAGGCCGTCTCGCCAGGCTGGCCGGGACCGGAACCACGCGGCCGGCGCCGCCAGCGCGAGCAGCGGCGCAACGGCGTTCATGAGCAGGATGTGGACCAGCATTTGCGCGGACAGGTGACCGAACGCCTGGAACATGGGCTTGCAACTCGCTGTACGGAATCCGGACGGACACGGCACGTCATCGCCGCGTGGCGGCAGTCGACGTGCGTGGAGAAAATTTATCGCGCTGCCTGCTGCGGCGCCGGGTGAGCGGACGGTCGCTCGGTGGCTGGCCGGCTGAAGATTGCCGGCCGGACTGCTGCTTCAATCTATAACATCAACTTGCGGCTTTCAACGCGCCGCAACAGACGATCTTCAGTTAGCGCCGTGCTCGCGCTTCGTTGATGCGGAGCTGGCGCCCCTGCATGTCGGTCTGGTTCAACGCGTCGATTGCGGCGAGCGCCTCGCTGGAGTTCGCCATCTCGACGAAGCCGAAACCACGCGACCGGCCCGTTTCTTTATCGAAAACGACCCTCGCCGAAGTGACACTGCCGTAGGGCGCGAAGGCAGCGCGCAGGTCTTCATCGGTCGTCGTATAGGGAAGATTGCCTACATAGATGTTCATACGCGGATTTCTTTTGCCCTTGCACGGGTTGTACTGCTCTCGACTCCTGATAGTAGCCGCGGCTCCGGCATTGCACAATGGCGCCGGGGCTGGTCTCACGCATCCATCGGAACGGAGCGCGGCCGCGCCTCGACAGCGTACGATCCAGGCGCGGATCGCCCATAGGCGTCCAGCTCGTCACGCGCTTCGTGCGCAACGTGCGTATAGGCGCACGATGCAACGTCGGCGAGCGTGACGTCCGCGCCGGCGAGGAACGGAGTTTTCGATCACGCCAGTTTCACGTCCAGCGCTTAACGTCCGTTGGGCAGCGCGAGCAGCGGAACCTTGCCGTTCGGGTTCATTGCCAGGAACGCGGGTGCGCACGTTGCGCCGGCGACTACGTCGACCTCCTGCCACTCGTAGGCGATGCCGAGCTCGGCGCAGACGAGCCTGACCTTGTAGCAGTTGCCGGAATACGCGTCGCCGGAGACTTTCAGGGTATCCCTGCGTGTGACTGGCCTGTGCTGTTCCAGGTCGCGGGACGCCCCGGACGCCCTGTTCAGATGTAGCCGAAGAGCGGCGGAAAAGCGACCACGACGATCGCCGCCCAGCCGGCATACACCGGCAGGTAGGCCGTCTGCCAGCGCTCCAGGCCGCCGAATGCCCCCCGGCCGCGCAGGAAGCGGACATAGAGCACCGCGGATCCCGCGAGGTTGACGAGCAGGATGACATTCTCGCCCAGTGCGGCCACGCGGTTCGGCGTGAAGCCGAACTCGGAGATGCGCGCGGCGATCGCCCATAGCGCCACCGCATCGGCCAGGAGGGCGCTGATGACGAGCACGACCTGCATCACGTCGAACGCATTCGGCGGGGCGTGCGGGTCGCGCGCCGAAATCGAGTAGAGCAGCAGGCCCAGAACGATCACCAGGAGCAGGTCGAAGGCGATGAGGATATCGCGGTGGAACTCGACGCCGCGCCCGGTCCACGTCATGGTCGCCAGGAAGGCGAGCAGCACGATGGCGAACAGCGGCGTGAACAGGCGCGTCAATACCGGCGCCATGTTTTCGACCACGCTCTGCTTCGCCTCCACCAGCCAGGAGGCGATCACGATTGCGCCGAGGGCGCCGCACGGCAGCATCCAGCGCTCGAAGTAGGGCTCCATGTCGATGCCGATGGCCTGGAACATCGCCATCATGAACAGGCTGAGCACCATTCCGCCTAGCGCGATCAGCACGTAGTAGATGAAGAGCTCTCCCGAGAACCGGATGAAATCCATGCGGCCGCCGACCTCGCCCCAGCGGCCTCCGGCGTACGCGATGCCGACGAGCAGCCACAGGGCGATCGGCAGGTGCAGCACCGTGAGCGCCTCCGTGGATCCGCCCGGCGAATGAGGCCAGGCGTTGGCGAACACGGCGGCCGCGACGAACGCGGCGGCCAGCCAGCCGAGCGTGGCCGTATCCGATCCCCGCTTCCACGCAAAGTAGCCCGTGAGAAGGGGGAGCACGAACAGGCTGAGGTTGCGGCCGTAGAACCCAAAGTCTTCGCCCAGCGTGAGGCCGAACAGCTCCGGCACCTTCACGGCCAGCGCAGCGACCGCGGCGAGGCAGAAGGCAACCACGGCCTCGCGCCTCGTCGATGCTTCCGACTCGCCGCCGGCAACCGGGCTCATCACGAGCTGCTTCCAGAGCCGCTCGGAGTGCTCGCGCGCGAACTCCCGCGACAGCCTGTCGAGGGCTCCGATGCGCTTGACGGCGACGAGGAAGGCTTCGTCGACGCTCAGCTTCGCGTCCACGAGCGCGGCGACCTGTTCGCGCAGGTGATCCTCCAGCTCCTCCACGTCATTGGAGTGGATCGCCTGGCGCCGGCGCAGGTAGCTCCGCCACTGTTCTATCTGTGCTTCGAGCTGCATTGCCTGGTCCGACGCCACCATGCTTCAGGCTCCTTGCGCGACCGGCACGATCGGGCCGGCGAAGACGGGGATTGAAAGGGCCGACCAGATCCCCCGCAGGGTCGCGTCCACCGCTTGCCACTGCCGGCGCTCTTCGGCGAGCTGCGTCCGTCCGCGCGAGGTGATCCGGTAATACTTCCGCCGACGGCCGCTCTCGGGGACCACCCAACGAGCCTCGATGTGCCCGAGCCTCTCGAGCCGATGCAACACCGGGTAGAGCATGCCGTCCGTCCATTCCATGTTGCCCCGGGACAGCTCGCGAACGCGCTTCAGGATGGCGTAGCCATAGCTCTCCTCATCGGCCAGGATCGCCAGCACGAGCGGGGTCGAGGACGCGGCCACGAGGTCCTTGTTGATTTCCATCGCTGTCAGAACTCCCGGGGCAGGCCAGGGCGTCATACATAGAGGCACTATACCTAGCGGTACAATGCATCGCAACTGTCGGTGCCGGCCGCGCATGCCGTCACGGAGACAGCGGGTTTGTACGACGACGATAGCCGCTTCGTACAAGGTCCGATCGAGGTGCAGCGCGACACTGGCAACGTCACATCCGCATTGACGAGATCCGCCCGATGAACACCTGCATGCCCGCTCCCGTTTCGCCGAATGAACATGCCGTCTACATGCGGCCGTTGCCGGACGGCCTCGAGCCGCTCGACTCCGGCCGCGGCAGGACGCTGTTCACGGAGGCCCTGCTCGCGGGCACCATGGAAGGCTACTTCAGGATCGCCCAGCAGTTTCACACCCAGGCCGACCCCGCGTTCTGTGGGCTGGGCTCGCTCGTCTGCGCGTTGAACGCCTTGCGCATCGAGCCGATGCGCCGATGGAAAGGAATCTGGCGTTGGTTCAGCGAGGAACTGCTGGATTGCTGCAAGTCGCTCGAGGACGTGCGGCGCTACGGCCTGACGCTGGACGAGGTGGCATGCCTGGCTCGATGCAGCGCGGCGAGTGTGACGGTACAGCGCGCCTCGCCGGCGGACGCCAACCTGTTTCGCGCTCACCTCCACGCGGCGGCCGCGCAAACCGACGGGGCGATCCTCGTCGCCAACTATTCACGGAGCGCCGTTGGGCAGACCGGCGACGGTCACTTCTCGCCGGTTGGGGGCTTTCACGCCGCCACGGACCAGGTACTCGTGCTCGATACGGCGCGATTCAAATATCCGCCGCACTGGATGCCGGTGAATCTCCTCTTTCGTGCAATGCAGGAGAGGGATCCCGCGACCGCGCAGCCGCGTGGCTGGCTCCTGCTTCGGCACCCGGAATCGGGAACAGTCAGCCGGCAACACTGAAAGGCGAAGCGATCTCGAAGAACTCGCCGCGCATCATCACCGAGGGCGGAATCCCGAACATCTGGTAGAAGGTGCGCGTCAGGTGGGCCGCGTCCGCGAAGTCGGACGCATGCGCGGCGGCGCCGATCGTTCGCTCCTTCCCGATCGACAGCATCGCTCGCGTCACCTTGCGCCACAACAGGTAACGCCGGTACGGCAGCCCGACTTGCTGCCTGAACAGGTGCGCGAAGCGGCTGGGTGACAGGAACGCGATTGCAGCCGCATCCTCCAGCGACATCCGCAGGTCGTCGGAAGCGCGGATGGCCTCGAGCACCCGGGCCACCCGCTGGTCGAGATGGCGCACGGGCGGCGCGCCAGGGCAGAGCGACACGACGCAGTGCCGGATCAGCTCGCCAATTTCCATGCTCTCGAATGGCCGTTCGCAAAACGTCCGGAGCGCGGAGATGCTGTCGTTGAGCCGCTTATCCGGAACGATAGTGATCTCCTGGGCGAGCGCCGTCCGCAACCAGACGCCCTCGCTCGATTCCGGATCCACGAACAGCATCGCGGCGCGCGCGCCCTTGCCGTCGAAGGAGTGTTCCGCGTCATGCCGGATGATGGCACCGTGGCAATCGCTCCAGTCTCCGTGCGTGCCCCTGATCGCGAGGACGCCTTCGATCGCGATTACGATCTGGATCGCGTGGTGCGCATGTGGCGGCACGATGCCTTCACTCTTGCCGATCGCGAGGAATCCGCCGTCCCAGAGATACCAGCGTGCCGTGACGCTCAAAGGCGACCTGGCGTGCCCTGATTCCTGCTGCGCGAGCTGCTGCATCACTGCGCCTCCGCAGCCAGTTTGTTCAAGATGATCGGCCGGCTCGTACAACAACGGCGGCCGCGCCATTCAATCTTCAGAACACCTCCTGGCACTAAATTGCGCATCGGCCGGCGGAATGTCGCCGGACGCTTGCAGAAGGAGGTAATCATGACTATTCGGAGCACGCTCGTTTTCGTCGTGGCTTTAACCGCGGCCGCCAACTCGGTGGCCGGCTGTGGCCACCTGCCAATGATGCACGACAAGGAGGTCTCCCGGCCATCCCCGACAGACTTCGGGACCGGCCCGCGTCCCTCGGCCGCCGGGCAGTTCATCGCGACGTTGCAGCCCGGTCGGCCGCTTCGGCCGCGTCAGCTGCAGACTGTTCAGGTGGCGATCGAGGATGCCGCCGGCCAGCCGGTCGACAACGCAACTATCGAGATCGAGGGCGGTATGCCGGAGCACGGCCATGGCCTGCCGACTCGTCCGCGCGTAACGCGGGCGCTCGGCAACGGGCTATACGACATCCAGGGCCTGCGCTTCAACATGGGCGGATGGTGGGAGCTCACCCTCGCCATCGATACGCCGGTGGGCGCCGACAGCGTCACTTTCAACCTCGACCTGTAACGAGCCCGTCATGATCCAAAAGAAGTTGCTCATCGGCTGCGCGGTGCTGGCGGTCCTGGCGGCGCCGGCGCAGGCCGACCGGTGGACGGCCGAAGAGGTCGCGCTGCTGAGCGACCTCTCGCTCGCCGAGCTCGAAGCGGCGCCCGCCGACCCCACGAACCGCTTCGCGGACGATCCGCGGGCTGCCGCACTCGGCGAGCGTCTCTTCTTCGATATGCGCCTGAGCTCGAACGGGGTCGTGTCGTGCGCGACCTGCCACGCTCCCGACCGCGAATTCCAGGACGGCATTGCGCTCGCCAAAGGCGTCGGTCAGACGAGCCGGCGGACCATGCCGCTCGCCGCGACCGCTTACAGCCCTTTCCTGTTCTGGGACGGCCGCAAGGACAGCCTGTGGGCGCAGGCCCTGGGACCGCTGGAGAGCCCGGTGGAGCACGGCGGCACGCGCGCGCAGTACGCACACGAAATCGACGCGCGCTATCGCCAGGAGTACGAGCGCACCTTCGGGCCGCTTCCGGTGCTGGCCGGTATCCCCGAGATCGCGGGTCCCGTCGACGACCCCGAGGCGCGGGGGGCATGGGCGAAGCTGACCGAAGCACAACGCGATGCGGTCACCGCCGTCTTCGTCAACATCGGCAAAGCCATCGCAGCTTACGAGCGGGGAATCCGGTTTGCGCCGTCGCGATTCGACCGCTACGTCGACGGCCTGAAGGAAACACGCCGTGCGCCGGCCGGCATCTTGAGCAAGGATGAGGTGGCCGGGCTGCGCCTGTTCATCGGGAAGGCGAGCTGCATCAACTGCCACAACGGTCCGCTCTTGACGAACAATGACTTTCACAACACCGGCGTGCCCGCGCGCCCGGGACTGCCGCCGGATGCCGGGCGGCTGGCGGGCGCCGACGGCGTGTTGCGCGATGAGTTCAACTGCCGCAGCCGGTGGAGCGACGCTCCGAGCGAATGCGCCGAGCTCGAGTTTATGGTTACCGGTCAGGCCACACTCGAGGGTGCCTTCAAGGTGCCGTCGCTGCGCAACGCCGCCGAGCGCGCGCCCTACATGCACGCGGGGCAGTTCGGAACACTGGCGCAGGTGATCGAGCACTACGATGCCGCACCGTTGGCGGCGCTCGGGCAGAGCGAGCTCGAGCCCCTGCGCCTGACTGCGCGGGAGCGGCGGCAGCTTGAAGCCTTTCTTCGCTCGCTCAGTGCACCGGTCCGCCAGTGATATACGCGGAACTGCTCGAATCGCCAGGAACGCCTGCAGATCTGTTCCTGCGGAAACGTTTGTTGAACGAAAATCGTTCGCGCAGTGTCGCCCGGAGCCTGCAGTATATCGGCAGGCTCCGCGTCGTTATCTTCTTCTTGGCCGATGCGTTCGACTGCCGGTATTACTCCGCGGTGCGTCGTCCGGCGCGCCGACGGGTGGCATACGGCAGCACGAAAAGATACAGACCGCTGAACATGAGGAGTGCCAGGGGCAGCAGTGTCAACAATCCCACCCAGAGGACGAGCTGCTCCGGAGCCGGGGCGACAAAGTTGAGAATGACGTTCACGACGACCAGCACGGTGAAGGTAATGGATAGCCAGCGGTGGGTCTGCCGAATCGACTTGCTCCAGTTCACGAGATCCTCTCAAGTAAATCGACGGGCTCTCCGCTGAATCGGACGCGAGCGATACCGCGTCTCATTCCACCGTCACGGACTTCGCGAGATTCCGCGGCTGGTCCACGTCTGTCCCCTTCAACACGGCAACGTGATAAGCGAGTAGCTGCAACGGAATCGTGTACAAAATCGGCGCCTGGAAATCTTCGATCAGCGCCGGCATGCGCATCGTGTGCAGGCCGGAGCGATCGCCGAACTGCACCCGCGGGTCGGCAAACACGAACAGCTCGCCGCCGCGCGCGCGGACTTCCTGCAGGTTGCTTTTCAGCTTCTCGAGGAGCTCATCGTCCGGCGCAACAGTCACCACCGGCATGTCCTCATCCACCAGGGCGAGAGGGCCGTGCTTCAACTCGCCGGCGGCGTAGGCTTCGGCATGGATGTACGAAATCTCCTTCAGCTTGAGCGCACCTTCCATCGCGACAGGGTTCTGCACGCCGCGGCCGAGGAACAGCGCGTGCTGCTTGTCGACGAAGTGCTCGGCCAGGCTTTCGATAGCGCTGTCGAGCGTGAGCACCTGCTCGATCAGGCCCGGCAGTTCCGCCAGCTGCGTAACCAGGATCCGCTCCTGCTTGTCTTCCAGTCCGTTGCGGCGGGCCAACGCGATCGTCAGCAGCGCCAGCGCCGTGAGCTGCGTCGTAAACGCCTTGGTCGAAGCCACGCCGATCTCCGGCCCGGCCCGGGTCATCATCACCATCGCCGACTCCCGGACCATCGAGCTTTCCGGGACGTTGCAGATGGCCAGTGTCGAGATGTACCCCATATCCTTTGCGGCTCGCAGCGCGGCGAGCGTGTCCGCGGTCTCGCCGGACTGGCTGATGGTGACGAACAGGGTGTTCTCCGGCACCACCGGCGAGCGATAACGGTATTCACTCGCGATCTCGACCGTGCAGGGCAGCCGGCAGAGCTGCTCGATCCAGTAACGGGCGACCAGGCCGGCGTGATAGCTCGTGCCGCATGCCACGATGTGCACGCCACGCGTGCGATCGAGCACCTCGTTCGCTTGCGGCCCGAATGCCGCGTCCACCACGCGGCCGTTCGCGATGCGTTCTTCCAGCGTCCGGCCGACCGCCCGCGCCTGCTCGTGGATTTCCTTCTGCATGAAATGGCGGAAGTTGCCGCGTTCGGCGGCGTCGGCCGTCAATTCGCTTTCCTTCACCGGCCGCTCGACAACCTCGCCCTCGCGGTCGTAGACCGTGACGGATCCCCGCTCGACGACGGCGACATCACCCTCGTCCAGGAACATGAAGTTGCGAGTGACCGGCAGCAGGGCGGCGACATCCGACGCGACGAAGTTCTCGCCGATGCCGAGCCCGACGACGACCGGGCAGCCGGCACGCGCCAGCACGAGTTTGTGCGGATCGCTCGCGCACATTACCGCCAGGGCGTACGCGCCTTCGAGCTCGGCGACGGTCGCCCGTACCGCGGCGGCAAGGTCGCCGGTGGACTCCAGGTGCTGCCGGATCCGGTGCGCGACCACTTCGGTGTCGGTTTGGGACTCGAACTCGTAACCGTCGGCTTTGAGCTCCTCGCGCAGCTCCTCGTAGTTCTCGATGATGCCGTTGTGCACGACCGCAATGTCATTGTGCGACATGTGCGGGTGCGCGTTGACCTCGCTCGGCACGCCGTGAGTCGCCCAGCGTGTATGGGAGATGCCGGTAGCACCCTTCAGGGGATCGGCATCGAGCGCGTTCTGCAGCTCCTGCACCTTGCCGAGGCGCCGCACGCGGGTCACGGCCTCGCCGTTCATCACAGCGATGCCGGCCGAGTCATAGCCGCGGTATTCGAGGCGCCTCAGGCCCTCCATCAGGATCGGTACGACGTTTCTTTCGGCGACGGCGCCGACGATTCCGCACATGTGAGCGAGCGTCTCCCCTTGGTGGCCGGGAGGACTTGTAGCCTGCCGGGGGTTGTTAGCGGGTTTGCGGTAATTGTCTCAAAAATCGGGGCGGTCCGGGATGGGGCGGCGTCGCTGTTTTCAATGTAAGGAGCCCGTCTCACGGGCGATGCGGCATCTGGCGGGCGGG
>DATABW010000383.1:0-9538 GCA_036259375.1 Woeseiaceae bacterium | reverse complement strand
GCCTGGAGGAGCTGGACCCCGAGGGCGAGCCGTTCGGTCCGAACCTGCACGAGGCAATGACGACGCAGCCATCGGCCGAGGCCGAGCCGGACACCGTGCTCACGGTGTACCAGAAGGGCTACACGCTGAACGGGCGGTTGCTGAGGCCGGCGCGCGTCGTGGTCGCCGCGGCGGCCGACCCGGGCTGAAAATGGCCCGAAACTCGCTTGAAACGCTTACCCGCGGCCCCACTTCGCTGTAAAGCCGCAACTTTTGCACAGAATTCGGAGATGAATGGTTATGAGTAAAGTGATCGGTATCGACCTCGGTACCACCAACTCGTGTGTTGCCGTTATGGAGGGCGACAAGCCCAAAGTGATCGAGAACAGCGAGGGCGATCGCACGACGCCATCCATCGTCGCCTTCGGCAAGGAGGGCGAGGTGCTGGTCGGCCAGGCGGCGAAGCGCCAGTCCGTCACGAACCCGCACAACACGCTGTTTGCCGTGAAGCGCCTGATCGGTCGCCGCTTCGAAGACGAAGTCGTGCAGCGGGACATCGGCATGGTCCCCTACAAGATCGTCAAGGCGGACAATGGCGACGCCTGGGTCGAGGTGAACGGCAAGAAGATGGCGCCGCCCGAGATCTCGGCGCGCGTGCTCATGAAGATGAAGAAAACGGCCGAGGATTATCTCGGCGAAAAGGTGACCGAGGCGGTGGTCACGGTACCGGCGTACTTCAACGATTCCCAGCGCCAGGCGACCAAGGACGCGGGAAAGATCGCGGGCCTCGACGTGAAGCGCATCATCAACGAGCCGACCGCCGCCGCGCTTGCGTACGGCATGGACAAGAAGCGCGGCGACACCAAGATCGCCGTGTATGACCTCGGAGGCGGCACCTTCGACATATCCATCATCGAGATCGCGGAGGTCGACGGCGAGCACCAGTTCGAAGTGCTGGCGACGAACGGCGACACGTTCCTGGGCGGCGAGGACTTCGACAACCGGATCATCCAGTACCTGACCTCCGAGTTCCAGAAGGAATCCGGGGTCGACATCACCAAGGATCCGCTCGCGATGCAGCGGCTGAAGGAGGCGGCGGAGAAGGCGAAGATCGAGCTGTCGTCCGCGCAGCAGACCGAGGTGAATCTGCCCTATATCACGGCCGACCAGTCAGGGCCGAAGCACCTGAACATCCGGCTGACCCGGGCGAAACTCGAGTCGCTGGTCGATGAGCTGATCGAGCGTACCATCGGCCCGTGCAAGATCGCGCTGAAGGATGCGGGTCTGAAGGTCAACGAGATCAACGACGTGATTCTCGTCGGCGGACAGACGCGCATGCCGAAGGTGCAGGAGTCCGTGCAGAACTTCTTCGGGCGCGAACCGCGCCGCGACGTCAATCCGGACGAGGCCGTCGCGCTGGGCGCCGCGATCCAGGGCGGCGTGTTGTCCGGCGACGTCAAGGACGTGCTTTTGCTGGACGTGACGCCGCTGTCGCTCGGCATCGAGACGCTGGGCGGGGTGATGACCAAGCTCATCGAGAAAAACACCACGATTCCTGCGAACGCGGAACAGGTGTTCTCGACCGCCGACGACAACCAGACGGCTGTGACCATCCACGTGCTGCAGGGTGAGCGCGAGCGTGCCGCCGATAACAAGTCGCTCGGACGGTTCGACCTGACGGACATTCCGCCGGCACCGCGCGGCATGCCGCAGATCGAGGTCACGTTCGACATCGACGCGAACGGTATTCTGAATGTGTCGGCGAAGAACAAGGCCACCGGCAAGAGCCAGAACATCGTGATCAAAGCCTCCAGCGGCCTCTCCGAGGAAGAGATCGACAAGATGGTGTCGGAGGCCGAAAGCCATGCGGAGGAAGACAAGAAGTTCCGCGAGCTGGTAGATGCGCGCAACCAGGCGGACAGCCTGATCCACGCGTCCGAGAAGTCGTTAAAGGAACTCGGCGACAAGGCAACGGGCGAGGAGCGCCACGCCATCGAATCGGCGATCTCGGACCTCAAGTCCGCGCTCGAGAAGGATGACAAGGAGGCGATCGAGCGAAAGACGAACGCGCTCGCGCAGGCGTCCGCCGCGGTGGCGCAGAAGCTCTACGCGGAGGAAGGCCGCCCGGGCACGTCCGACACGGCGGGAGACGGCGACGGTGACGGCGGCTCGGCCGAGGACGTCGTGGACGCGGAGTTCGAGGAGGTGGACGACGACCGGAAGTCGAAGTCCGGTTAATTCGAGGGCAGGCGGCAGGGGACCGCCCCTGCAGGAGGCCGTCCCATGGGCGGCAGGCGCCGAGGCGCTGTCGCCCGTGAGAAGGGCTCCTACAGGGCGAGACAGACTGAAGGCTTATGGCAAAACGCGATTATTACGAGATCCTGGGGGTGACCAGGACGGCATCCAACCAGGACATCAAGAAGGCGTATCGCCGCCTTGCCATGAAGCACCACCCGGACCGGAACAAGGACGACGCGGACGCGTCGCGCAAATTCCGTGAGGTCCGGGAGGCCTACGAGGTCCTGAACAACCCCGAAAAACGTGCCGCCTACGACCAGTTCGGGCATGCCGGCTTGGGCCGCGGCCGCGCGGGTGCCGGCGGCTTCGGCGCAGAGGGCTTCAGCGACATCTTCGGCGACGTGTTCGGGGATATTTTCGGCGGCGGCGGGCGGCGAGGGCGGACCCAGGTGTTCCGCGGCGCCGATCTCGCCTATGAGCTCCGGCTGGACCTGGAGCGCGCGGTGACCGGCGACGAGGTCACGATCGAGGTGCCGACGCAGGTGATCTGCGAGGAATGCGATGGCAGCGGCGCCAGGCAGGGATCGGAGCCCGTGAATTGCTCGACCTGCGGCGGTATCGGCCAGGTGCGCATGCAGCAGGGCTTCTTCTCGATCCAGCAAACCTGCCCGGCCTGCAGGGGCAGCGGCTCGGTGGTCACCGATCCGTGCGGCGGCTGCCACGGGCGCGGCCGCGTGAGCAAGGTGAAGAAGCTCTCGGTCAAGGTGCCGGCCGGTGTCGACGACGGCGATCGGATACGGCTGACGGGCGAGGGCGAGGCCGGCCGGAACGGCGGGCCTCCGGGTGACCTCTACGTGGAAATCCGCGTCAATCCGCACAAGCTGTTTACACGCGACGGCCCGGACCTCACCTGCGAGGTCCCGGTGAGCTTCGCGACTGTGACCCTCGGCGGCGAAGTCGAGCTGCCGACGCTGGACGGCCACGTATCGCTCAAGGTGCCGGCGGGCACCCAGTCCGGCAAGGTGTTCCGCCTCAGGAACAAGGGCGTGACGACGGTGCGCGACCCCCGCCAGGGGGACCTCTTCGCGCGGGTGGTCGTGGAAACGCCGGTTGGCCTGACCGAGGAACAGAAGGCACTGCTGCGAAAACTCGACGAGTCGGTGAGCGCCGGCGGCGACAAGCACAACCCGCGCGCCAACGGCTGGCTGGACACGGTGAAGCGCTTTTTCGACCGGATCAGCCCCTAGGAGGCCCTGGTCGAGGGCGTGGCCAGTCCGGCTGTCCCGGCTCCGGCCGGTCACTTGTGACTCATTCCTGGCGAGGCGATGCAACGGATAAAGATCAGCGTGCTGGGTGCCGGGCGCATGGGGCAGGAGCTCATCAGGGCCGTCGCCGCAAATCCAGAGCTGCAACTCGGTGCTGTCTGGAGTCGCCGCAGACCCTCCGCTAATGCCGGCACGGCGGCCGGGAGCGCAGCTGTCAGCGGCGACCTCGAAGCGGTGCTGGCGGCGTGCGATGTCGCCGTGGACTTCACGCTGCCGGCGGCCACGCCGCGGGTCCTCGAATCGGTGGGGCGATCCGGCAAACCCCTGGTCTGTGGCGTCAGCGGGCTCGGCGAGGACATTATGGCGCGCATGCGCGCCACGTCGTCGTCAGTGCCGCTGTTTTACGATCGCAACATGAGTTTCGGCGTCGCCGTGCTGTCAGACCTGGTGCGGCGCGCGGGCGCCTCACTCGGTCCGGAGTTCGTCGCCGAGATTCGTGAGACGCACCACGTGCACAAGGTGGATGCACCTTCCGGAACTGCGTTGAAGCTTGGCGAAGCCCTTGCCGAAATCCGGCAGCAGGACTTCGGCAGCGTATTTCGCTATGACGAATCCCAGCCGGGCCGCAGGACATCGCCGGATGACATCGTCTTCACGGTACGCCGCGAGGGCGAGAATCCGGGGGAACACGCGGTGGTCTTTCAGTCCGAGGCCGAAGAGTTGCAACTCGTGCACAAGGTGCGGCACCGCCGCGTATTCGCCATCGGCGCTCTGCGAGCCGCCCGCTGGCTCCTGCAGCAGCAACCCGGCCTCTATGGCATGCGCGATCTCGCCGCGGGCGGGAATACCGGCCACGGCCGCTAGCACGCCGGAGCCGGAGCCAGTAAAATGATTCTTCGCCGAGTCCTGGCGAACACAAGCGGGAGGGCCCACGTCCTTCCGCTTTTGTGCATCTAGCCTCGGCCGCCTGATCTCGGTCCATTGATACCAGAGGATTATTCTTGACGACACCTGCTGTCCTGGCGCTCGAAGACGGAACGGTCTTTCACGGTACGTCCGTCGGGACGGACGGCAAGACCATCGGCGAAGTCGTGTTCAACACGGCGATGACCGGTTACCAGGAAATCCTGACGGACCCGTCCTATTGCCGGCAGATCGTCACGCTCACGTATCCGCATATCGGCAATACCGGCGCGAACAGCGAAGACATGGAATCCTCGCGGATCTTCGCCTCGGGCGTCATCGTGCGCGACAGCTCCATGGCGACGAGCAGCTGGCGGGCGGAGCGCAGCTTCACCGATTTCCTCCTCGGCAGCAACACGGTGGCCATTGCCGACATCGACACGCGTAAACTGACACGCATTCTGCGCGAGAAGGGCGCCCAATCCGGCTGCATCATGACAGGCAACGCGGATCCGCAGGTTGCCGTGCAGCACGCGCGCAAGTTCCCGGGAATCTCAGGGATGGACCTCGCGAAGTTCGTCACGACGGACCGTCCTTACCAGTGGTGTCACGGCACCGAGTTCGCCAGGCGCGGCCGCATCATGACCCGCCGGGTGGCCCCGCACCACGTGGTGGCCTACGACTTCGGCATCAAACGCAACATCCTGAAGATCCTGTCCGACCTCGACTGCCGCATGACCGTCGTGCCGGCAACCACGCCAGCATCCGAGGTGATGAAGATGGCACCGGACGGGATCATGCTGTCAAACGGACCGGGCGATCCGGAACCCTGCACCTACGCCATCGAGGCGACCCGCGAATTTTTGAAGGCTTCGGTGCCCGTGTTCGGCATCTGCCTCGGGCATCAACTGCTTGCGCTCGCCGTTGGCGCAAAGACCGTGAAGATGAAATTCGGGCACCACGGCGCGAATCATCCTGTCGTCGACCTGCAGACAGGGCAGGTGTTGATTACCACCCAGAATCACGGATTCGCCGTCGACGAAGCCTCGCTGCCGGAGAATGTGCAGACGACGCACCGGTCATTGTTCGACGGAAGCCTGCAGGGCATCGCGCTCAAGGATCGGCCCGCGATGTCGTTCCAGGGACACCCGGAGGCCAGCCCGGGACCGCACGATCTCCTGCCGTTGTTCGAGCGGTTCGTGACCGATATGGACCAGGCCAAGCGCCAGCCGTCCGCCGCCGCGTATGGCGGGAGCAGATGATTTTTGAACACAGAGACTTGCAGACCCTTTTTAATCCTTCTTATCACCCCCGGACCGTTCGCGTCCCCGACCTGAAGACAGCACCTTGCCAAAGCGCACCGACATCGAAAGCGTCCTGATCATCGGCGCCGGGCCAATCGTGATCGGCCAGGCCTGCGAGTTCGACTATTCCGGGGTACAGGCCTGCAAGGCGCTCCGGGAAGAGGGCTACCGCGTCATTCTCGTGAATTCGAACCCGGCGACGATCATGACCGATCCGGAAATCGCGGACGCCGTGTACATCGAGCCCGTGCACTGGACGGCGCTGGAACGGATCATCGCCAAGGAGCGTCCCGATGCGCTCCTGCCGACGATGGGCGGGCAGACGGCGCTGAACTGCGCGCTCGATCTCTCCCGCGAAGGCGTGTTCGACCGCTATGGCGTCGAGGTAATCGCGGCGTCGCGCGAGGCGATCGACATGGCGGAAGACCGCGAGAAGTTCAAGGATGCAATGACCGAGATCGGTCTCGAGGTCGCGCGCGCGGAAATTGCGCATACGCTGCAAGAGGCATTCGAGAAGCAAAAGGAGATCGGCTATCCGGTCATCGTGCGGCCTTCCTTCACGCTCGGCGGCACCGGCGGGGGCATTGCTTACAACCGCGAGGAATTCGAGCAGATCGTCGCGCACGGGCTGGAGATGTCACCGACCACCGAGGTCCTGCTCGAAGAGTCGGTCATCGGCTGGAAAGAATTCGAGATGGAGGTGGTGCGGGACCGCAAGGACAATTGCATCATCGTCTGCTCCATCGAGAACTTCGACGCGATGGGCGTGCACACGGGGGACTCCATCACTGTCGCGCCCGCGCAGACGCTGACCGACAAGGAATACCAGCGCATGCGCGACGCCTCGATCGCTGTGCTGCGCAAAATCGGCGTCGAAACGGGCGGCTCGAACGTGCAGTTTGCGGTAAATCCCGAGGACGGCCGTATGCTGGTCATCGAGATGAACCCGCGGGTATCGCGGTCATCGGCACTCGCCTCGAAAGCAACCGGTTTCCCGATCGCGAAGATCGCGGCGAAGCTGGCCGTCGGTTACACGCTGGACGAGTTGGAGAACGACATCACCGGAGGCGCGACCCCCGCGTCGTTCGAGCCGACGATCGACTACGTCGTGACGAAGATCCCGCGCTTCACGTTCGAGAAGTTCCCGGGCGCGAACGACCGGCTCACCACGCAGATGAAATCCGTAGGCGAGGTGATGGCGATCGGCCGCACTTTCCAGGAATCGCTGCAGAAGGCGATGCGCGGGCTGGAAACCGGCGCCACCGGGCTGGACGAAAAGCTGGACGAGCGCAGTCCCGTCGATCCGGACCGGCTCCGGCTGGAGCTGCGCTACCCGGGTGCCGAGCGCTTGTGGTACGTGGCGGACGCGTTCCGGCAGGGGTTCGAAATGCAGGAAATCGCCGAGCTGACCGGGATCGACCGATGGTTCCTCGCGCAGATCTCGAACCTCGTGGAGGAAGAGAAGGCGCTGCAGGATGAGGGCGTCGGCTGCCTGGATCACACAAGGCTGCGCCGGCTGAAGCGCAAGGGCTTCTCGGACGCGCGTATTGCGAGCCTGGTGCGGGTCAAGGAAAGCGCGATTCGCCAGCGCCGTCTCAAAATGGGACTGCGGCCGGTGTTCAAGCGGGTCGACACCTGCGCGGCGGAATTTGCGACCTCTACCGCCTACCTGTATTCGACCTACGAGGAAGAGTGCGAAGCGGAGCCGACCGACCGGCCGAAGATACTGATCCTGGGCGGCGGACCCAACCGGATCGGGCAGGGTATCGAGTTCGACTACTGCTGCGTGCACGCGGCGTTCGCGCTGAAGGATGCCGGCTACGAAACCATCATGGTCAACTGCAACCCCGAGACGGTGTCGACGGACTACGACACCTCCGACCGGCTGTACTTCGAGCCCCTCACGTTCGAAGACGTCATGACGATCATCGATACCGAGAGACCCGAGGGCGTTATCGTCCAGTACGGCGGGCAGACACCGTTGAAGCTCGCCCGCGACCTCGAAGCGGCCGGCGCGCCGATCATCGGCACGTCGCCCGATTCGATCGATCTTGCCGAGGACCGGGAGCGGTTCCAGAAGCTCGTCGACAAGCTCGGTCTCAAGCAGCCGCCGAACTGCACTGCGCGAAGCTACGACGAAGCGCTTGCGATGGCGGCAGACGTCGGCTACCCGCTCATCGTGCGGCCGTCTTACGTGCTGGGCGGGCGGGCGATGGAGCTCGTGCACGGCGAGGAAGACCTCGCGGCGTACATGGAAGCCGCAATCAAGGTATCTCACGACAGCCCGGTGTTGCTGGATCGCTTCCTGGATCTCGCCATCGAGGTGGACGTCGATGCCATCTGCGACGGCGAGCGCGTGCTGATCGGCGGCGTCATGGAGCACATTGAGCAGGCGGGTGTGCATTCCGGCGATTCCGGCTCCGCGCTGCCGCCGTTCAGCCTGAAGCCCGAGCTGCAGGCGACCGTGATCGAGCAGGTGAAGCGGCTGGCCAAAGGACTCAACGTCGTCGGGCTCATGAACACCCAGTTCGCGATCCAGAACGACGTCGTGTACCTGCTGGAGGTGAATCCGCGCGCCTCCCGCACCGTGCCGTTCGTCTCGAAAGCGACCGGGATTCCGCTGGCCATGGTCGCCGCTCGTGTTATGGTGGGCCAGACGCTGGCGGACCAGGGCTTCGTGGAACAGCGAATTCCGCCGTATTTCTCGGTGAAGGAATCGGTTTTCCCGTTCATCAAGTTCGCCGGCGCGGATCCCATTCTCGGTCCCGAAATGAAGTCGACCGGGGAAGTGATGGGGGTCGGCCGCTCGTTCGGCGAGGCTTACGCCAAGGCGCAGCTCGCTTCGGGCGTGCTGCTGCCGAGAAAGGGGACGGCGCTGCTGTCCGTCAGGGACAGGGACAAAAGCCAGGCGGTGGAGCTCGCTCAGATCCTGATCGCGAGAGGTTTCGACATAGTCGCGACGCACGGTACCGCGGTTGAGCTGGCGAAGGCCGGTGTTGCCTGTCGTCGAGCCAACAAGGTCAGGGAAGGGCGGCCGCACATCGTCGACATGATCAAGAACGATGAGTTTTCGCTGATAGTGAACACGACAGAGGGAAAACAGGCGATCCACGAATCGCGTTCGATCCGGGCAGAGGCCGTGCGTCACAACGTGACGTACTACACGACGCTGAACGCCGCCGTTGCCACTTGCAAGGCGCTCGAGCACCTGGACGACAGCGACGTCAATCGCCTCCAGGACCTGCATAAAGAGGTGGCGGCATGAACAAGGTGCCGATGACGGTACGCGGGGCGGAATTGCTGCGCGAGGAACTGAAGAAGCTGAAATCTGAAGACCGGCCGAACGTGATCCGTGCGATCGCCGAGGCGCGGGCGCACGGTGACCTGAAGGAGAATGCGGAGTACCACGCCGCGAAAGACCAGCAGGGATTCATCGAGGCCCGCATCAAGGAGATCGAGGCGAAGCTGTCGAACACGCAGGTCATCGACGTTACGACCGTCGACGCCAAGGGAAAGATCGTGTTCGGCTCGACGGTGGAACTGCTGGATGTGCAGACCGACAAGGAAATCGTTTACCGGATCGTCGGCGAGGACGAGGCGGATGCCAGGGCCGGCATGATCTCCTTCACCTCACCCATCGCGCGCGCGCTGATCGGGCGCAACGAAGGCGATGAAGTGAGTTTCTCCGCACCGGGCGGCGACAAGCACTACGAGGTGATCAGCGTCCGCTACGAGTAGGAGCCCGGAATGAGCTCAGGTGCCGGAGCTTCGAATTCGAGTGGTTCCTCAACCTCAGATGCCGGAGCTTCGAATTCGAGGCTTCTGGAGCGGACCTCAGGTGGCGGGGGG
>DATABW010000382.1:0-4154 GCA_036259375.1 Woeseiaceae bacterium | reverse complement strand
CTGGCCGACCGGATCGGCCAGGATCGCGGCGGTCTCGGTCTGGCGGCGCACCCGCAGGTCGAGGGTTTCCATACCCTTCAGCAGCACCCAGGCGTTGAACGGCGACATCGACGGTCCGGTCTGGCGCAGGAAATTGTGGATGTGCTCCTGGATGAAGTCGTTGCTCGACAGGATCACTCCGCCGAGGCAGCGACCCTGGCCGTCGATATGCTTGGTCGCCGAATAGACGACGACATCGGCGCCGAGCTCGAGCGGGCTTTGCCAGATGGGCGTGGCGAACACGTTGTCGACGATCAGCCGCGCGCCGCCCTTATGCGCGATTTTGGCGATCTCGCCGATGTCGAGCACCTCGAGCGTGGGATTGGTCGGGCTCTCCAGGAACAGCGTCTTCGTATTCGGCCGCATCGCCTTTTGCCACTGGTCGAGGTCGAGACCGTCGACCAGCGTCGAGGTGATGCCGTAGCGCGGCAGGAGATCCTCGACCACGAAACGGCAGGAGCCGAACATCGCCTTCGCCGCCACCACGTGATCGCCGGCCCGCAGCGGCGCGAGGATCGCGGTCGTCACCGCCGCCATGCCGGTCGCGGTCGCACGCGCGGCCTCCGCGCCCTCGAGCTCGATCATGCGCTGCTCGAACATTGCCACCGTAGGGTTGGCGAAGCGCGAGTAGATGTAGCCCGGATCGGTGTTGGCGAAGCGTGCCGCACACTGCTCGGCGGTGTCGTAGATGTAGCCCTGGGTCAGGAACAACGCTTCCGACGTCTCGCCGAACTGCGAGCGGAGCGTGCCACCGTGCACGAGCCGGGTTTCGGGGCGATAGTGACGCGTGCCGGTCGGGGCGGCGGTGCGGGACTCAGACAAGGTGACCTCCTTGCGGCCTGTTCGGCCAATAAAAAACCGGCCTCGGAAAATGTCCGATGGGCCGGGATCACTCGTGTCCCCGGCCTGTTTAGCTATTTGTTTAACGTGGCTGCAAGCCGGCCGGCTCAAATCACCACGGGATAAGTCATGCTCTTAGTCGGTCGCGCTCTTTCCGTCAAGACGGGCATCGGATAACCGGAAAAGGTGCTAGAAAACAGGACTTTCTCAACGCAGCAGGATGACAACGTGCCGTTTGCGGTACCGGTTGATGCGAAGGGAATCCTGCCCGACCGCATGATTGCGGCGATGGCGGACGCGGGCGCCATCCTGCCCGCCTATCCTTTCATCGAGAGCCAGATCCAGCCGGCGAGCCTCGACTTGCGCCTCGGCGATGTTGCCTATCGCGTGCGTGCAAGCTTTCTGCCCGGCCCCGGCGCCACAGTCGCCGATCGCATCGAGGACCTCAAGCTGCATGAGATCAGTCTTGCGGACGGCGCCGTGCTGGAGACGAACTGCGTCTACATCGTGCCGCTGATCGAAAGCCTTGCGCTGCCGCCGGGCGTCGCGGCCGCCGCCAATCCGAAGAGCTCCACCGGCCGGCTCGATGTGTTCACGCGCGTGATCGCCGACGGCACCCGCCGCTTCGACATGATCGATGCTGGCTACCACGGTCCGCTCTATGCGGAGATCAGCCCGAAGACATTCCCGGTCTTGCTGCGCGAAGGCTCGCGGCTGTCGCAGATCCGCTTCCGGCAGGGCGAAGCCGCGCTCGACGCCGACGCGCTCGCGCGGCTGCACGCGAAGGAACGGCTGGTCGATTGCGACGACGCCGATCTGTCGAACGGTCTGGCGCTCAGCGTCGATCTCTCAGGCGAAAGCTCGAACGGTTTCGTCGGCTATCGCGCCAAGCGCCACACCGGCGTCGTCGACGTCGACCGGCGCGCCGGCTATGCCGTCGATGAGTTCTGGGAGCCGATCACGGCGCGGCCGGACCGGAGCCTGATCCTCGATCCCGGCGAATTCTATATTCTGGCGTCGAAGGAAGCCGTGCAGGTGCCACCGGATTTCGCCGCCGAGATGGTGCCGTTCGATCCGCTGGTCGGAGAATTCCGCGTGCACTATGCGGGCTTCTTCGATCCCGGCTTCGGCTATGCCGGCGCCGGCGGGCAGGGCTCGCGCGCGGTGCTCGAGGTGCGATCGCGCGAGGTGCCGTTCATCCTTGAGCACGGCCAGATCGTCGGACGCCTCGTCTATGAAAAGATGATGTCGCGTCCCCACGCGCTCTATGGCCAGCGCATCGGCTCCAACTACCAGGCGCAGGGCCTGAAGCTGTCGAAGCATTTCCGGACCTAGCCTTTCGCACCAACTCACATCCTCATGGTGAGGAGCATCGCGCAGCGATGCGTCTCGAATCACGAGGCCCGGCGATTCCGCGTGGTCAGATCCGGGGGCTGCATCCTTCGAGACGCTCTGCTTCGCTCTTCGAGCTGCGCAGAGCTCCTCAGGATGAGGAGAAAAGTTGAGGCCGCCCGCCGGGATTACATTTCCCGGTACACTGCCGCTTCGAAATCCTGGAACAGCTTCAGCGATTTCACGTCGCAGAAGGGAAGGATCTGCGTCGCGTAGACACCGGTGACCTTCTTCACCGGGTCGATCCAGTAGTACGAGTTCATCAATCCGGCCCAGGCGAGCGAGCCGGCCGAGCGTCCCGTCGCCAGCGGCTTCGGGTTGATCAGGAAGGTCAGGCCCCACTTCATGCCGTCGATGAAATCGACGGTATTGGTGAGCGTCGGCACCACCGCGGGCAGCGTGCGCACATTGATATCGCCCATCGCATTCTGCGACATCAGCTCGACGGTCGCGGGCTTCAGCACCTGCGCGCCGTTGAACCGCCCCTTGTTCAGGATCATCTGCCCGAACTTCGTGTAGTCCTGCACCGTCGAGAACAGTCCGCCGCCGCCGGCGTCGAACTCCGGATTCTCCGGCGGATCCCGGGTGAACGGCGTCAGGCCCTCGGCATTGCGCAGGTAGACCGACGCCAAACGCTTGCGCTGGCCATCATTCAAGCGGAAACCGGTGTCGTGCATGCCGAGCGGATCGAACAGGTTGCGCTGCATGTAGTCGGCGAGTTTCAGGCCCGAAGCCTGCTCCACCGCAAGTCCCGCCCAGTCGATGCTGATGCTGTATTCCCACTTGTCGCCGGGATCGAACAGCAGCGGGATCGACAATGATGCCCGCAGCCCCGAGCGCGGATGCGGCATTCCCGACCTGGCGCGGTACTCGCCATTGGTCGCGTTCCAGGTGTCGTAGGTGTGGCCGGACGTGTGCGTCAGCAGGTGCCGCAGCGTGATCGGCCGCTTCGGATCGCGCAGGCGCGGCTTTCCGTCGGCGTCGTAGCCCTCGAGTACCTTTGCCGCGCCGAGCTCCGGCAGCAACCGTCCGATCGGCGAATCGAGCTCGAGCTTGCCCTGCTCAACCATCTGCATCGCGCACGCGCCGGTGACCGCCTTGGTCATCGAGGCGATCCGTACGATCGTATCCGGCGCCATCGCCGCCCCGTCCGGCAGGGCGCGCCGTCCGGCTGCGCTCTCGAAAGCGACACCGTCGGGCGTCGCCACCGAGACCGCCACGCCCGGCACGTCGCCGGCATCGGTTGCGCGCTTCAGAAGCTCTGAGATCGACGAAAGACCGGGCATGGATTTCCTCGCGAAGTCCGGCACTTCGTTGCGTGAGGCCGGCGGAAGCGCCAGCCTAGAGCACGCGTCGGCAGCGGCGCAACCTTCAGGCGACCGCCGACATCATCAGGCGGGCGTCTTGTCGGCTGCGGAACGCTCGTCTACGATGAGTGCGATCGCGGGCGTAGTTCAATGGTAGAACGGCAGCTTCCCAAGCTGCATACGAGGGTTCGATTCCCTTCGCCCGCTCCAGCACTTGGAGAGTACGTGGAGGATCGGGACACGCCGGGCGTGATTGCGTGGGACGGGCTCTTGCTCGGTCGGTGGATGGAACTCGAAGGCTTCGACGGAGTAGCGGGTCACTGCGACTTATAGGGAAATCAACGCCGCACGTAGGCCGGCGAGCTGACCTTGATCATGTAGACCTGCTGTGAGTTGAAGCTGTACGCCTGGCTCCGGGTAGGTCAGCGATTTGGCCGCCCGCTGATTTTTGCCCGCGGATCGTTGTCGGATTCGCAGTACATCTCGCCGTCTTCAAGTCCCGCAATTGCCGGACAGCGCCCCAATTCGTCATTTGAGAAGCATCGAATGGGGGGTGCCGCGGCAGCGCGCGAGTAG
>DATABW010000381.1:0-11818 GCA_036259375.1 Woeseiaceae bacterium | reverse complement strand
CGCCCATGCCGATCAGGTTCGAGCGATGAATGCGTTCGAAGCTCGTGGCGATAACGGCTTTCACCCCGAGCAGCAGCGTGCCTTTCGCCGCCCAGTCACGCGACGAGCCGGTGCCGTATTCGCTGCCCGCGATGACCAGCAGAGGCGTCTGTTCTTCGCGGTACCGGAGGGCCGCCTCGTAGATGGTCATCTGCTCATTGCTCGGCTGGTGCCGCGTGAACCCGCCCTCGGTTCCGGGAGCGAGCTGGTTCCGGAGCCGGATGTTGGCGAATGTTCCGCGCATCATGACCTCGTGATTGCCCCGTCGCGACCCGTAGGAATTGAACTCGTGCGGCTCGACGCCGTGCTCCAGCAGGTAGGAAGCCGCAGGGCTGTTCGGCGCGATGCTGCCGGCCGGTGAAATGTGATCGGTCGTCACCGAATCGCCGAGCAGCGCCAGGACGCGCGCGCCGCGAATGTCCTCGATGGCTTCGGTATCGAGCGTCATGCCTTCGAAATAGGGCGGGTTCTTCACGTAGGTCGACTTGTCGTCCCACGCGTAAATCTGCCCGCCAGTGACTTCGAGACCGTTCCAGTTCTCATCGCCCGCGAACACGCTCGCGTAGCTGGACCGGAACATGTCCGAATCGATATTCCTGGCGATGAATTCCTGGATCTCCGCCTGGCGCGGCCAGATGTCCCGCAGGTAAACCGGCCGGCCGTCGGTATCCTCGCCCAGCGGCTCGGTCATCAGGTTGCGCTCCATCGTGCCCGCAAGCGCGTAGGCGACCACGAGCGGCGGAGACGCGAGAAAGTTCATCCGCACCAGCGGGTGAATACGGCCCTCGAAATTGCGATTGCCCGAGAGCACCGCGCAGCCCACGACGTCGCCTTCCGTCACCGCCTGCGCGATCTCCGGCAGCAGCGGCCCGGAGTTGCCGATGCAGGTGGTGCAGCCGTAACCGACCAGGTAGAAGCCGAGCCCTTCGAGGTCGTCGACCAGCCCGGCCTTCTCCAGGTAATCGGTCACCACCTTGGAACCGGGTGCCAGGCTCGTCTTGACCCAGGGCTTCGTCCGCAGGCCGCGCGCCATTGCATTGCGCGCCAGCAGGCCGGCGGCGATCATCACCGCCGGGTTAGACGTGTTGCTGCAGCTGGTAATGGCCGCGATCAGGACGGCGCCGTCGCGTATCTCCGCTTCCTGGCCGTCCCATGCCGCGACGGCCGAGCCGCCGCCTTCCCGATCCTCGATCGCAAGCTTCAGGTGCTCACGGTAGATCGTGTCCGCCTGCTTCAGCGGAATGCGGTCCTGCGGCCGTTTCGGCCCGGCGATGCTCGGCTCGACGCTGCCGAGGTCGAGCTCCAGCAGCTCGCTGTAATCCGCTCCTTCTTCGCCCTCGTAGCGCCACAGCCCCTGTTCCTTCGCATACGTCTCGATCAACTTGATGTGTTGCGGGTCGCGCCCCGAGAGTTCCAGGTAGCGCAGGGTCTCGCCGTCGATCGGGAAGATGGCGCAGGTGCTGCCGAACTCGGGCGACATGTTGCCCAGCGTCGCGCGATCGGCGACCGGCAGGTCCGCGAGCCCGTCGCCGAAGAACTCCACGAACTTTCCGACGACCCCGCGCTCGCGGAGCATCTGCGTGACGGTGAGCACGAGATCGGTGGCTGTCGCTCCCTCGGTCAGGCTGCCGGACATCTTGAAGCCGACCACCTGGGGAATGAGCATGGTAATCGGCTGCCCGAGCATCGCGGCTTCGGCCTCGATGCCGCCGACGCCCCAGCCTAGGATGCCGAGACCATTGATCATCGTCGTGTGCGAATCGGTGCCGACGAGCGTGTCCGGGTAGGCGGACCGAGCGCCGTCCGCTTGCGCGTCGAACACGACACGGCCGAGGTACTCCAGGTTGACCTGGTGCACGATACCGGTGTTCGGCGGCACCACGCGAAAGTTCTCGAAAGCCGTCTGGCCCCAACGGAGAAAACGGTAGCGCTCCTCGTTCCGCTTGAATTCGATGTTGTTGTTGAGCTCCAGCGAGTTCGCCGAGCCATAGCGGTCGACCTGCACGGAGTGATCGATGACGAGCTCCGCCGGCGACAACGGATTGATGCTCTCGGCCTTGCCACCCAGTTTCACCACGGCATCGCGCATGGCCGCGAGATCGACCACGGCAGGAACCCCGGTGAAGTCCTGCAGGATGACGCGCGCCGGCGTAAAGGAGATCTCCACGGACGGCTCGGCTTTCGCGTCCCAGCCGGCCAGCGCCAGGATGTGCTCACGCGTCACGTCCCGGCCGTCTTCGTGCCGCAGGAGGTTTTCAAGCAGGATCTTCAGGGAATAGGGGAGGCGGCTCACGTGACCTTCCCTGACGGCGTCTAGCCGGAAGATCTCGAACGCCGTGCCGCCCACGTCGAGCGTTGAACGGGCGCCGAAGCTGTCCTTCATCATCGGTCTCCGGGAGTCTGGTTGTGTTCTGGAGGGTGTCCGCGGCTCGGTGCGTGTAACGGCGAGCCGGCGGCGCGGATCGGCATTATAACAGCCCGCTCAGACGGCGGCTCGCAGGGCGCCGGCGCAGGCGGCGGCGTGCTCGATGACGGCGCCTCCGAGGCAGCGCTCACCGCTGTAGAAGACGACGAACTGTCCCGGTGCGACCGCGCGCTGCGGCTGCTCGAACGAAACGATCAGCCGGTCGTCATCCACTCTCACCCGGCAGGCCTGGTCCGCTTGCCGGTAGCGCACCTTCGCCGAGCACCCGAGCTCGCGCCCCGCGACCAGGCCTGAAGGTGCCGCGCCTATCCAGGTCGGCGCGCTTGCCGATAATTCTCCGCTGTAGAGCAGCGGATGATCCCCTTGCACGACAATGAGCGCATTGTTCGCCGGGTCTTTGCCCGCGACGTACCAGGGTGCATCGCCCGCGTCCTCGCGCCCGCCGATGCCGAGGCCGTGGCGCTGCCCGATCGTGTAAAAGGGCAGTCCCGTGTGCTCGCCGACGGCTCGGCCTTCGGGCGTGCGGATCGGACCGGGCTCGGCGTGCAGGTAACGTGACAGGAAGTCGCGGAACGGGCGCTCACCGATGAAGCAGATGCCCGTGCTGTCCTTCTTGCCGAAGACCGGCAGCGCCCGATCGCGGGCGAGCGCCCGCACCTCTTCCTTCAGCAGTCCGCCCAGGGGAAACACCGTTTCCGCCAGCGCCTGCGCCTCGACCGCGTGCAGGAAATACGTCTGGTCCTTGTGCGGGTCGCGCGATTTGTACAGGCGGGCCTCCCCCTCCGTCACTTCCGTGCGGGCGTAGTGTCCGGTGGCCAGCATAGAAGCGCCGAGGCGCTTCGCGTACGTCCGGAACGCGCCGAATTTGATGTCGCGGTTGCAGAGCACGTCGGGATTGGGTGTCCGCCCGGCCCGGTACTCGCGCAGGAAGTACGCGAACACGTCCTCGCGGTATTCGCGGGCAAAGTTGACGTGGTGCAGCGGGATTTCGAGTGCTTCGCACACTTGTCTCGCATCCTGGAGATCCGCCGCCGCGGTGCAGTAACCGTCTTCGTCTTCCCAGTTGGTCATGTGCAGCGCGTGGACGTCTGCGCCGGCATCCTTGAGCCGCATTGCGGCCACGGCCGAATCGACGCCGCCGGACAGGCCGACGACGATGCGCTTGCCGCGCAAACTCTCGAGTGCGTTGGGATCGGTCACGATTGCGCGATTGTATCACCGCGCCGGCGCACGCCCCGAAGGGCGGGAGGTCAGACCAGGCAGGCCCGGGCGAGTACGGCGTCGACGTTCTTCTGTACCGGCAGCATGCCGCTCAGGAGCGTCTGCGGCTTGCGGTTTCCGGTGACGTAATCGTCGATGCAGCGGATGACAACCGGCGAACGCAGCGACTGCCGCCGCCGCCTCAGGTCATCCAGCGAGTACCAGTGCACCGCGTGCACACCGTCATCGAGCGGCAGCGACTCGTCCTGAGACAGGAAGCGCGCGACATAGACGATCCGCAGGAACTGCTGGCGCGTTTGCGGCTGGATCCAGAGATAGACGCCAAGCAGGCTCTCCACCTCGATGCTGCAGGCGGTTTCTTCCAGCGTCTCGCGGATAACGGCATCTTCCGGCGATTCGTTGGCTTCGATGTGCCCGCCGGGTTGCGTGACGACGACGACCCCCGACGCCCTTTCCTCGACGATCAGGTAACGCCCGCCTTTCGGCACGACAGCGGCAACTGTGAGATCGGTTGGCAACACGGGGCAGGCGTTCTCAGATTCCGAGCTGGCGGAATTCGAAGGCGACTTCGCTGGCCTGCCAGATCTCGTCGAAGAGCTTACCGTAGAACTTCGCGATGGCCGGTTCGTAAGTATCGGCTATGCCCTCCCAGCGGCTCGCCTGCAAGCGGTAGATCAGTGCGGTGTCATCGGCGATGCAGAAGGCCTCGTTGTGCGTGCGCAGGTCTTCCCGCACGTGGCGGAACTCGATATAGGTGTTCAGCCGCCGTCCCAGGTGAACGAAAGCATTGCCGTTCTTGACGGCACGGGACGGATCGGCGATCAGCACGCGTATGCGGGCATAACCCTGCGACAGCACCAGGCGCTTGATCACCTCGAGGAAATCCGGATCGTCGTACACGCCGGCCTCGAGATCGTGCGTGAAGATCGACACTCTCCGTGTGGCCTCGGCGGCGACGTCTATGGCCGCCTGCCGCATCTCTTCCTGCGTGGATATCACCCAGCGCCGGCCCTTTTTACGTGCCTGTTCCATTGCCTGCCGTGTTGTCGGACTCTGATCTGTGAGCACCTGCGCTGCGCCTTCCGTCGGGAGCGAACGAGCCTTCTTTGCGAAAGGCCGCCGGCAGCCGCCAACTGCCGTGCATGATGTTATGTTACCGACGGGGTAGGTGGCCGGTTGCCAACTGCGTCACGTTTCGCGGACATTCCACAGGTGAGAACCGTTCGCAACAGTGAACGCCGCGGTTGACCGCGCTGTCGTTTTTTGCTCTGCAGGAGCCTGTCTCGGCGATGTTGGACGCCTTGCGAGAAAGGCTCCTATAAAGGCGATTTGGCCAGTTTTGCGGCAAGCCCGGTGTAGGTTGCCGGCGTCAGCTCGAGCAGCCGCTGCTTCGCGTCGTTCGGAATCTCGAGCGTTGCGATGAAATCGTGCAGCAATTCCCGCGTCACCGATTTCCCGCGCGTCAATTCCTTCAGCTTTTCGTACGGCTCCGCAATTCCATGGCAGCGCATCACGGTCTGGATCGCTTCGCCCAGCACTTCCCAGGCTGCCTCGATATCGCGGCCGATTGCTGCGTTGTCGGCCTGGACCTTCGCGAGCCCCTTCACCACCGACTGGACGGCGATGAGCACGTGCGCCGCCGCGACGCCGAAGTTTCGCTGCAAAGTCGAGTCGCTCAGGTCGCGCTGCCAGCGCGACACCGGCAACTCGGCCGCGAAATGGCTCAGCATCGCGGATGCCAGCTCCAGGTTGCCTTCCGCATTTTCGAAATCGATCGGATTCACCTTGTGCGGCATCGTCGACGAGCCGGTCTCGCTGCTGTTGGCGCGCAGGCGGAAATACCCGATCGAGATATACCCCCACATGTCGCGGCAGAAATCGAGAAGCACCGTGTCGTAGCGAGCGAGCGCGTGCGAATACTCCGCTATCCAGTCGTGCGGTTCGATTTGCGTGGTAAGCGGATTCGGCACCAGCCCGAGAGACTCGACGAAGCGGCGGCTGACGTCCGGCCAGTCGACGGCGGGACAGGCGACCGCGTGTGCGTTGAAATTGCCGACGGCGCCGTTCATCTTGCCGCGCACTTCGACTTTCGACCACTGGGACTGCGCCCGCGCAAGCCGCGCGGCCACGTTGGCGAGTTCCTTGCCGACGGTCGTCGGCGACGCCGCCTGGCCATGGGTGCGCGATAGCATTGCGAGCCCGGCGTATTCGCCCGACATCGCGCGCAGCTTCGCCAGCAGTTCCTTCATGGCCGGGACCAGCACTTCGTCGCGCCCGAACTTGAGCATCAGCGCATAAGCCAGGTTGTTGACGTCCTCGGACGTGCACCCGAAGTGGATGAAGTCGCCGAGATTGCCGACATCCCGCCCGGTCCCGAGTTGTTCACGAAGGAAGTACTCGACGGCCTTGACGTCGTGGTTCGTCGTCGCCTCGATTTTCTTGACCTTCTCGGCATCCTCCGTGGAAAAGCCGTCGGCAATCCGGTTCAGCGCGCCCTTGACGAGCGACGACAGGGGAGGGAGCGCTTCGAAGGAAGGCTCGTCGGCGAGCCATTGCAGCCAGCGCACTTCGACGAGCAGGCGATACCGGATCAGGCCGTATTCGCTGAAGATATTCCTGAGTGCGCCGACCTTGGCGGCGTAACGGCCGTCCACCGGCGACAAAGCCTTGATGCTCATGGCTCCGAACTGGACTATGGCAAAGCGCGAATCATACACTATCGGCCCGACCCGCCGATGGACAGGTGCGCGGAGCCAAATTCGTGAGCGAGAAAAAATACCGAATCGAAAAGGACAGTCTCGGCGAGCTGCGGGTGCCGGAGGACGCGCTTTGGGGCGCGCAGACGCAGCGCGCCATCGACAACTTCCCCATCAGCGGCATCGCGATGCCGCGGCGTTTCATTGCGGCGCTCGGGCTGGTCAAGTGGGCGGCTGCAGGCGCCAATGCGGAACTGGGGCTGCTGACTAGCGACAAGGCGGTCGCCATCCAGAAGGTGGCGCTCGCCGTTGCGGATGGCGAGTACGACGCGCAGTTCCCGATAGACGTTTTCCAGACCGGTTCGGGCACGAGCTCGAACATGAACGCGAACGAGGTGATTGCGCGGCTGGCGGCGGAGCGCCTCGGTTCGCCCGTGCACCCGAACGACGACGTCAACATGAGCCAGAGCAGCAACGACGTCATCCCGACCTGCGTCCACGTGAGTGCCGCGATTGGCATCCACGACGCACTGCGACCCTCGCTCTCGCACCTGCAGGAGAGCCTTTTGCAGAAGGCGGAAGCGACGCGGGACGTCGTGAAGACCGGCCGGACGCATTTGATGGACGCGATGCCGGTGACACTGGCACAGGAGCTCGAGGGCTGGGCGGCGCAGATCGGGACCTCGGCGGCACGTCTCGACGACACGATGCAGCGGCTGACGGCAATCGCGCAGGGCGGCACCGCGGTCGGCACCGGCATCAACGCCCATCCGAAGTTCGGCGGCAAGGTCGCGGTCCTGCTCAGCGAGCGCACGGGCGTTCCGTTCCGCCAGGCGCCGTCGCTGTTCGAAGCGCTCGCGGGCCAGGATACCGCCGTCGAAGCCTCGGGACAGCTCAAGGTGCTGGCGGTCAGCCTGATGAAGATCGCCAATGACCTGCGCTGGATGAACTCCGGTCCGCTGGCCGGCCTCGGCGAGATCGCCCTGCCGGCGCTGCAGCCGGGCTCGAGCATCATGCCCGGCAAGGTCAACCCGGTCATTCCCGAAGCCGTCGCCATGGTGTGCGCGCAGGTGATCGGCAACGATGCGGCCATCACGATCGCCGGCCAATCCGGCAACTTCCAGCTCAACGTCATGCTGCCGCTCATCGCGCACAACCTGCTGCAGAGCATCGGGATCCTCGCGAGCGCCGCTACCCGTCTCGCTGACGACGCCATCGCGGGTTTCACCGTCAACGAGGACAACATCCGCGCCGCGCTGGACCGCAATCCCATCCTCGTCACGGCCCTGAATCCCGTTATCGGCTACGAGAAGGGAGCGGCGATCGCGAAAAAGGCGTACGCGGAGAAACGGGCCGTCAAGGACGTCGCGCGGGAAATGACCGATCTCAGCGACGAAGAGCTCGACCGGCTGCTCGACCCTGCCGCGCTGACCGAAGGCGGCATCAAGCATTGAGAATCGTCGCGGCCGCTGCCGGCGGCGCCGTTCATGAATAGGGCCGCCGCCGGATTCACGCACCGGCTGACGGCCGGCGACATCCGCGACCGGCTGTCGGGGACCACGCTTCCCGAAGACCCGTCGCGGGTGGTCTTGCCGGCCGAGTTCGAAAAATGGCCGGTGGAAATGCGCCGCCAGGCGGGCGGCGAGTTCAAGACGGCGGGCGTGCTGATACCGATCATCGAGCATCGTGACGAGTTGTCGGTGCTGCTGACCCGGCGGGCGGAGCACCTTCGGTATCACGCCGGGCAGGTGAGCTTTCCCGGCGGGCGCATGGAGCCCGGCGATGCGGACATCCAGGCCACGGCGCTGCGGGAGACCCACGAGGAGGTCGGCATCTCCCCGGAAGCAGTGGAAATCGCCGGGTATCTCGACCCGGTGCTGACGATCACCGGTTACACCGTGACCCCGGTGGTCGGCCTGGTCCGGCCGGGTGTCGAACTGGTCGTCGATCCGGGTGAAGTGCAGCATGCGTTCGAGGTGCCGCTCTCCTTCCTGCTGGACCCGCGAAACGCGCACGAGTCGATGCGGGTCCTGCACGGCGTGTCGATACCTGTCCTGGAGTTCAACTATGCCGCCGAGCGCATCTGGGGGGCTACGGCGAACATCGTGATGATCCTGCGGAAACGCTTGCTGGGCGGTCCCTGATCAGTAGCTTATGAGCGCAATCCAGAAACTGCTTGAAGTAATGGCGAGACTGCGGGACCGCGAAGGCGGCTGTCCCTGGGACCTCGAGCAGGACTTCTCGACGATTGCGCCGTACACGCTCGAGGAAGCCTACGAAGTGGCCGACGCCATCGCGCGCGGCGACCTGGCTTCGCTGCGCGGCGAGCTCGGAGACCTGCTGTTCCAGGTCGTGTTTCATGCGCGCATGGCGGAAGAGGCGGGCGCGTTCGATTTCGAAGAGGTTGCCGCCGGCATCGCGGACAAGATGATCCGGCGCCACCCGCACGTGTTCGGGAGCGCCGGGGAACGCCGGCAGGGAGTCGTGCCGGGGAGCTGGGAGCGTATCAAGGCGGAGGAGCGGCATGACGCGGCAGGCGCGGACAATCCCCCCGGCGTGCTGGAGGGCATTGCGCTCGCGCTGCCGGCATTGAAGCGCGCGCAAAAGATCGGGCGACGGGCCGCCGGCGTCGGCTTCGACTGGCCGGAGAGCGAAGGCGCGCGGCTGAAGATCGCCGAGGAACTGGCGGAACTCGACGGGGCGCGCCGGGAAGGCGACCCCGCGCGCGTGGCCGAGGAGCTGGGTGACTTGCTGTTCGCGGTCGTGAATCTCGCCCGCCATTTCGAAGTGGATGCGGAGCAGGCGTTGACCGAGGCGAATCGCAAGTTCGAGCGGCGGTTCCGGCGCATGGAGCAGGCGGTGCTCAGCGAGGGAAAGCATTTGCGAGAGCTGCCTGTCGAGGTACTGGAGGAGTACTGGCAGGCGGCCAAACGGGGGGAGCGAGAGTAAGCGGCATCCCGGTCGCCCGTGGGGACAGGCTCCTACAGCCCGGTTTGCGAGGCCTCCAGGGATGACGCCCGGTTCAGCCGCGGTTCATTGCCGCCCGCTTATCTTGCGCCCAAGGCCCGGGAACGGGTTCCGGGCCGACGGCCAGGAGTCACCATAATGAATACCAACGCTATCCTGTCGGGCGCCGCGGCGGCGGTGCTGTTTCTCGCCAACGGTTCGGCACTGGCGGATGAGTACGGGCGCGGCGGCGCCGTCTACGACTATGCGCGCGTGCTCAGTGTGCAGCCGAACGTCCGTTACGTGACGGTGCGGACGCCCGTGCGTGAATGCTGGGAGGAAACACGCCATTACACCGTCGACCGCCGCCCGCACGGCAACGTCGCGGGCACGTTATTCGGAGCCGTGCTGGGCGGCGTCATCGGCCACCAGTTCGGCAGCGGGCGGGGCAACGATGCGGCCACGGTCGCCGGCGTGCTGGCGGGGGCGGCGATCGGCAGCGACTCCGGAAGGCGGGTTCAGGAAACGTATTCGCGCCCGGTGGAGCGCTGCGCGACCCGCTACACGACGCACCAGGAAGAGCGCGTCGACAGCTACCGCGTGATCTACACCTACCACGGCCGCAAGTACGCGACCGACACGCCGTTCGATCCGGGCAAGCGGATCCGGATCCGCGTCGATGTCCGTCCGGCGCCGTAACGGAACTGCGCGCTTGCACGTTGCATTCGCCCGGGCGAGCCACCAAAATGCGGCACCGTCGTGCCGCAGGCTCGCCAACTAAAAGCCAGGTCGCCCCATGCGAATGCTGTCGAAATTGCTGATGGTCGCGATGATGCTGGGGGCGGCTCCGGCGGCGCTCGCCGCCCCGCCACCGGGTGACGGCCGCTTCATGGTCGCGCAACAGGACGGACTTTCCCTGAACGAGGCGGTCGAGCGCGTGCGGCAGCAGTATCGAGGCCGCATCGTCAGCGCCGAGACGCGCCTGAACGGCAACCGCGAAGTGCACATCATCAAGGTGCTCACCGAGGACGGCAAGGTGAAAACGGTGCGCATCTCCGGGCGCACGCGGGGCTGAGCCTCCAGCCGGGGAAGCCCATGCGCCTGCTCCTCATCGAAGACGACGACACGCTGCGCGATTCGCTGGGCCGCCAGCTCGTGGAGCAGGGTTTCGCGTTGGAGCAGGCGTCCGACGGCCGGGAAGGCCTCTACTACGCGCTCGAGTACCCGGTCGACCTGGCCATCGTCGACCTGGGGCTGCCGGAGGTCTCCGGGCTCGAGCTCATCCGCGAGCTGCGCGACAAGGGCAAGACCTATCCCGTCCTGGTCCTGACGGCGCGTGACCGGTGGCAGGACAAGGTGGACGGCCTGTCCGCCGGCGCGGACGACTACGTCGTCAAGCCGTTTCATTTCGAGGAGGTCCTGGCCAGGGTCAATGCGCTGCTGCGGCGTAGCGGCGGCTGGGCCTCTCCGCTGCTGGCCGCGGGCCCCGTCACGCTGGATACCGCGCGCCAGGAGCTCACCGTCGACGGCCGGCCGGTCGAGCTCACGAGCTTCGAATACCGGATTATCGAGCACCTCATGATGCGCGCCGGCGAGGTGATCTCGAAGTCCGAGCTCACCGACCGCCTTTACGACCAGGATTTCGAGCGCGACAGCAACGTCATCGAGGTTTTCATCGGCCGGCTGCGCAAGAAAATCGATCCCGACAACCGCATCAAGCCGATCGAGACGCTGCGTGGCCGCGGCTACCGCTTTGCCCTGGAACGCCACCAGGATGCCTGAGCGCCGCTGACGCCGATGGCTTCGCTCAGCGCCCGGCTCCTGATCTCCGTCAGCTTCCTGCTCCTCGTTTTCTTCGGCGCAACCATCATCCTGCTGGATACCGCGTTCCGGGAGGCAGGCGAGCAGGCGCAGCGGAATATCCTGGACGGTCATCTCATGTCCCTGCTGGCCGGCGCGGAACCGAATGCCGCGGGCGCGCTGGAGATGCCGCCCGATCTTCCGGAAGAGCGATTCGCGAGTCCCGGCTCCGGATTGTACGCGGAACTGCGCGACAGCCGCGGCAATACGGTGTGGCGCTCCCGCTCCTCGCTGGGCCTCGACCTGCCGTACCCCGAGCCGGCGGGGCAGGGCGAGCAGCATTATTCGCGCATCAGCTCCGCGGAGGGCGACGAACTGATGGCCCTGAGCCTGGCGGTCGCGTGGGAGCTGCCCGGCGGCGAGCTCGAGCCCTACACCTTCAGCGTCGCCGAGAGCCTCGACACGTTTCACGCGCAGATCGCCGCCTTCCAGAAGCAGTTGTTCGGCTGGTTCGCGGCCGTCGCCATCGTCATGCTGTTCGCGATCTCCGTGGTCATGCGCGGCATCCTGCACCCGCTGCGGCAGATCGAACAGGAGATCGGCGAGATCGAGGAGGGCCGGCGCCAGTCGCTGTCGGAGTCCTTTCGGTCCGAGCTGCGCGGCGTCGCGCGCAACATGAACGTGCTGATCG